>JANNLO010000154.1:0-32543 GCA_031396835.1 Snowella sp. SOY_38_metabat_116 | reverse complement strand
TCGGCGGGTTTAATTATCAGCGAAGCAACGATGATCTCAACCCAGGCAATCGGCTGGTTAAATTCTCCTGGCATTTATAACGAAGATCAAGTTCAAGGCTGGAAGTCTGTTGTAGAAGCAGTTCATGCCCAAGGCGGACATATTTTTTTGCAACTCTGGCATATGGGACGAGCTTCTCATTCTAGTTTTCAACCTGATGGACAATTACCCGTTGCGCCTTCTGCGATCGCAATTTCAGGAGACGGAACTCATACACCCCTTGGGAAAATGCCCTATGAAGTGCCGCGTGCCTTGGAAACCGAGGAAATTTCAGGTATTGTCGAAGATTACCGAAAAGCAGCAGACGGAGCCAAACGAGCGGGCTTTGATGGGGTAGAAATTCACGCAGCCAATGGCTATCTAATTGATGAATTTCTCCAATCCAAAACGAATCAACGCAGCGATCGCTATGGCGGCAGTAAAGAACATCGTTTCCAATTCTTCAAAGAGATTACCGAAGCCATTTTGACAGTCTGGGATGCTAAACGGGTGGGCGTTCGTCTTTCTCCCAATGGTGTATTTAACGATATGGGTTCTCCCGATTATCGTGAATCTTTTCTCTACTATGCCCAACAACTCAACACCTACGGATTGGGCTATCTCCACATTATGGACGGACTCGCCTTTGGTTTTCATAACTTAGGAACGCCCATGACCTTGGCAGAATTTCGAGCCGTTTTTGAGGGGATGCTGATCGGAAATTGTGGTTACAGTCAGGAAGCCGCAGAGGAAGCAATTAAAGTGGGTAATGCCGATATGATTGCTTTTGGTCGTCCCTACATCAGCAATCCCGATTTAGTCGAACGTTTTGCCCATGATTGGCCGCTTAATCCGATTTCTGGTATGGAAACTTGGTATTCCTTTGAACCTGAAGGTTATACAGATTTTCCAGCCTATGAAGCGACAATGAGTTAGAAATCAAGACTTTATTGTTAAGTCAGAGCTAACAAAAGTTTCCTTGCGATAAAGAAGAGGAGGATTCAAAAAGTCGCTATAGTCGCGATCGCTGGCTTGATTCGTTTTCAATTTCACCACAAGGTTGAAACATGAAGATAAAGAGAATTGAACAACTGTTTGCCAAAATCACTTTTTTGACAGAGTTCGGCGATCGCGGGAAAACTATAGTTTTTGAGGGATATTAAATCAATTAAGCTTTATTTTTCAGCTAAAACGGGCTTTCCTGTCGAAATAGCTTGCTCAATGATATCAGCCGCTCGGCTAACTCCCCCCGCTTGTTGAATTGCACTTTGTAATCTAACCGCATTTTGTTTATAGGAATCTTCGGTTAACACTTTTTGAATAGCGGTTTTAAGCTTAGAAACACTTAACTTTTTGAGAGGGATACTTTCACCACATCCCGACCAGGCAATCCTTGAAGCAACCCCTGGCTGATCATTTGCAACTGGGATAGCAACCATTGGAACACCATTTATTAGACATTCCATCGTTGTATTCATACCAGCATGGGTAATCGTAAGCGTGGTCTTTTTTAATAACTCTAACTGAGGTGCGTATTCTACCACCAACGGTGAGCCAGCAAGATTGGGCAAAGATTCAGGAGAGGCAGAACCGCCCAAAGAAATCACTAATTGAACATCTAAATCCACACAGGCTTCTGCAATTATCCGAAAAACTTCTAACAAACGATTTTGAATCGTTCCCATTGAAGCGTAAATTAGTGGTTGTCCAGTTAATTTTTCAAAAGGGAAAGGGGTCATTGCCCGACTAGCAGGATTGGCTAAAGATCCACAAAAATGGAAGTGGACAGGTAACTTTTGTCTTGGAAATTCAAACTCAGCAGGTTGCTGGCATAATTGCGCGAGTTGGGAATAACGATCATTCGGGCTAGAGTGAAGTGGTAAATTCCATGTCAGACGTTGTTGATTAATGATCTCAGTGACGGGTTGGGTTATTCGACTTAATAGCTGATAGCCCATCCAGTTGCGAATATTAGCCCAGGCAGTTGAACTATAGTTCCAAGAAGTGTTAAGGGGAGGAACACTGATCTCTCGATTAAACATTAAAGCACAAGCACAACTTACAAAAGGAATATTCAAGAACTCAGCAACAGTCCCTCCTTCTGGCGTAACTTGATCGACGATCAGTGCTTCTATACCTTCTTTTTTCAGTAATAATGGTAAATCGCGGAGATTAACCTCCACAGACTTTTTAATCCGTTGGATTGTGTATTTTAATGCTTTTAATCCGCTTAATTTGCCTAATTCGGTAGAAATTTCTTTCATCGACTCCAAAGGAAAGTCAGACTCAGCAACAGGCTGAAATTCTAATCCTGCGGCTAACACTTTCGATTGAGCATCAAGAAAAGTAAATACAGTAACGCGATGGCCCCGTTGTTTAAGCTCGTATCCTAAAGACATCATCGGATTAAGATGGCCAGATTCTGGAAGGGTTATTATTCCATAGTGAGTCATTTTATTTTTTCAGTTAATTTTTGATATTTCTAGCATTTGTACCACACAATGGGAGGTTAAAATAATTGCGACCCTAAACACAAATCCCACAGATCACTAAACGCAAACCGTCCTATGAAGCGATAATTAGTTAGAAAATAAAACTTTATTGTTAAGTCAAATCGGTTTGTTGATTATTTTTGTTGCTGATCGCAACTCCTGCTAAGACAATCAATCCTCCTGTCATTACCGTTAGCGGTGGAATTTTCTGAAAGACGAGCCAACCCAAAAAACTTGATCCCAAAGGTTCAAATAAAATCGCTAATGTGACAATGGTGGGAGAAATCCAATTTACAGCCCAATTGATACTGGTATGACTCATTAATTCCTGATTCATTGGCGATCGCAAAAGATAGGCGAATAAAAATTGCTGAAGTCGAAGTCATTACAACCTCAATCGCTAAAATTATTCCCACTTGCCACACCAAAGGCTTTTTGATCATTTTAAAACCAAACTAAAAAATGAATTTACCAACTTTAAATATCAATACAATTTGGGCAATCCTTAAAGAAGAATTAAGTGATGAAATAGTCAATAATTTAATTGCTTATTATCTTGGTTATCGTTATGATTCAACAAATCAAACATGGACTAACAAAGAAGTTAGTGAAGATTGGCGCAATGATTATCCTGAACCGCCAGACTTTATTGCAAATCGTCCACCTACCGTTAAATTAACTCGCTCTATTCCGACTGAAAATAAACAATTACTTAAAGAAAAATTAGGATTTCAAGGTTATAAAATTGGAGAATTTGGCCCCCGACAAACTCGTCGTGCAACAGCAGCCAATTGGTTATTAAGCTATCTACAAATTCATGAAAAATTATAAATTTTAGGAGAGTCTTTCAAATAAAATTTTGTCAAACAGTTTTCATAATCTTTTTCGTAATTAAAACATAAGAAAGATCAATAAAAAATTTATAAAAAAATCTAAAAACTGACATTGAAGCTTAATATCAATTACAAACTCTCACAAAGCTTGTCAAGAGGCTTAAGCTACTGTAGCGTAGAAATCAGGATACAAACGCAATATTTAATAACTTGATTAATAAATGACTGACTTTCTCTTGCAAAATAGTTGGTTTATTCCTTTTTATGGTTTAATTGGGTCTTTTGTGACTCTTCCTTGGTCATTGGGACTCATTCGACGAACGGGGCCTCGACCAGCAGTATATCTCAATTTATTAATGTCGGTAATAGCGATAATACACGGATCGATCGCATTTATTGCTATTTGGAAGGGGCAGAGCCAGCAACTCGTCTTTGATTGGTTAAAAGTTGCGGATTTAAATTTAGCATTATCAATTGAAATTTCTCCCGTCAGTTTAGGCGCATTAGAAGTCGTCGCGGGAATCAGCTTATTGGCCCAGGTTTACGCCATGGGTTACATGGAGAAAGATTGGTCTATTGGTCGTTTTTACGGATTAATCGGCTTTTTTGAGGCAGCTTTGAGTGGACTTGCCTTGAGTGATTCATTGTTTCTGAGTTACGCCCTTTTGGAAATGCTAACGCTTTCTACCTATTTATTAGTAGGTTTTTGGTATGCTCAACCATTGGTGGTTAGTGCGGCACGGGATGCGTTTTTAACCAAACGAGTCGGGGATATTATTTTATTAATGGGATTAGTCGCGTTATCCAGTTATGGCGAGGGTTTAACCTTTTCTCAGCTAGAAGCTTGGGCGATAACTTCACCGATTCCGACTTTGACTGCAACATTGCTAGGATTGTCTTTAATTGCTGGGCCAACGGGTAAATGCGCTCAATTTCCCCTCAATCTTTGGTTAGATGAAGCGATGGAAGGGCCAAACCCAGCAGGAATTATGCGAAATTCTATCGTGGTTTCTTCAGGAGCCTATGTTTTAATCAAATTACAACCTGTTTTCGCCCTTTCTCCTCTAGTTTCTCATACTTTAATCGTCATAGGAACGGTAACGGCGATTATCACTTCTTTTATTGCGCTTGCACAAATTGACATTAAGAGAACTTTATCCCATTCAACCAGTGCTTATTTAGGATTAGTTTTTGTCGCGGTGGGCTTGGGTCATGTTGATATTGCCTTTATGCTGCTCTTTACGCACGCGATCGCCAAAGCACTATTATTTATGAGTATTGGTTCCATTATTTCGACTACCAGTAACCAAGATATTACGGAAATGGGAGGATTATGGTCAAAAATGCCCGCAACTACCACAGCTTTTTTAGTAGGATCGGCTGGCTTAGTTGGCGTATTGCCCCTAGGAATGTTTTGGACTTTTCAACGTTGGCTGAATGGATCTTGGGAATTTGGAGTACCGTTATTAGCATTACTACTCTTCGTCAATGCCTTGTCTGCCTTAAATTTAACGCGAGTGTTTCGTCTTGTCTTTTTAGGTAAAACCCACAGTAAAACCCGACGCGCGCCCGAAGCTCCCTGGCAAATGGCTTTTCCGATGGTGACGTTGACCATTATTACCCTGATCGCGCCTATTGTTCCCCTGCGTTGGCCCTTATGGTTAACTCCAACTAATCCCTTAACAAATCAGGATACATTGCTTGTTCATTTAACAGTTCCTCTTTTGCTTTTTTCTGGTATCTCTGGGTGTGCGATCGCCTCTTTCTTGGTCTTACGCAGGGCCTCCGCTCGCTCAACCCAATTATCTTTACGTTTTCTCCAAGATTTATTTGCCTACGACTTCTATTTAGAAGAAATTTATGCTTATACTGTCGTTGCTGCGGTGGCAGGATTATCTCGTTTAACAGCTTGGTTTGACCGTTACATAATCGATGGAGCCGTCAATTTAGTAAGTTTAGCAACAATTTTTAGCGGTAGTGCCTTGAAATATAATACTTCTGGTCAATCTCAATTTTATGTATTAACAATTTTTACGGGAGTAAGTTTATTAATGTGGTTAATGTTGAGCGGCGAATGGGCTTTGATTAGTCATTTTTGGTCATCGATAATTTCTCCTACTTGAATAAATTTTCTGTAATAAATTGTAATTAGAATAACGTTTTAAAACTCGTTTACTATTTTAAAATACTTATCATGCTCAGTGCTTTAATCTGGATTCCCATTTTTTTTGCGATTATTATTGCCTTTTTTCCAAATGACTTAATTACTGGGCGATCGCGTTCTATTGCTTTAGTTAGTGCCAGTATTATTTTAATTTTAAATTTAATTATTGGATTCCAATTTAATGTCGCAAATCCAGAAATGCAGTTAGTAGAATATATTCCTTGGATTAAAATTATTGGCTTAAATTATCATCTAGCAGTTGACGGTCTCTCTTTTCCCTTGCTATGTCTTAACAGTTTGTTAACTTTAATCGCGATTTATAGTAGTAACAAAGACTTACTCCGTCCTCGTTTTTATTACTCACTTTTATTATTATTAAGTGGTGGAGTCGCAGCCGCATTTTTAGCGCAGGATCTCTTGCTTTTCTTCCTATGTTATGAATTAGAAATTATTCCCTTATATTTCCTGATTGCTATTTGGGGAGGAGAAAAAAGAGGTTATGCAGCCATGAAGTTTTTACTTTATACTGCTATTTCTGGATTTCTTGTTCTCGTTTCTTTTCTAGGTTGGGTTTGGTTAACTCATTCAACTACTTTTGACTACGACCCCACGCGATCGCAAATTTTGCCAATCAGTACCCAGTTGTTATTATTGATTCCTTTACTAATTGGATTAGGCATTAAAATTCCCATCTTTCCTTTTCATACCTGGTTACCTGATGCTCATGTCGAAGCTTCAACTCCTGTTTCTGTCTTGTTGGCTGGCGTTTTATTAAAATTAGGAACCTATGGACTATTACGTTTCGGGGTAGGTCTATTCTTAGATGCGTGGGTAATTGTTGCTCCCTATTTAGCCACTTTAGCCGCCATTAGTGCCTTGTATGGAGCCTTCTGCGCGATCGCCCAAAAAGACATGAAAAAAGTAGTTGCCTACTCCTCCATTTCTCACATGGCCTATATTCTCCTTGCCGCCGCCGCTACTACTCGTTTAAGTATTGTTGCTGCTAGTTGTCAAATGGTCAGTCATGGCTTAATTTCTGCGATGTTGTTCCTATTAGTCGGCATTGTCTATAAAAAAACGGGTAGTCGTGATGTGAATTATTTAAGAGGACTTTTAACCCCCGAAAGAGGATTGCCAATCACAGGAAGTTTGATGATTTTGGGAGTGATGGCCAGCGCGGGCATTCCTGGCTTAGTCGGCTTTGTCGCAGAATTCTTGGTTTTTCGCGGCAGTTTTCCTATTTTTCCCATTCAAACACTTTTTTGCTTGGTTGCTAGTGGCTTAACGGCGGTTTATTTTCTGTTAATGGTTAATCGCGTATTTTTTGGTCGCCTGACTCCCGAATTATCCCAATTACCTCGTGTACTTTGGACAGAACGTATTCCTGCCGTTATTTTGGCTATTTTAATTATTACTTTAGGAATTCAACCCCAATGGCTATCTCGTTGGAGTGAACCTCAAGCCGCTCTTTTGTTAACTGGTTCTTCGGATATTGCTATCTTGCCAATTGCACCCATTCCCTAATTATTTTTTGTCAAATAAAATTTTTAAAATTATGCCCAATATTCTTTTAGAACAATCTAAACATCCTTTAGCTAGCTATATTTCTAGATTAGAATCTGGTGAAGCTTTACTCAAAAATTCTCCTGAAAATGTTACTGAAGTTGTTGGTATTCTCAAAAGTTATGGTGTAGTTTTAGACAGTTATTCCCGTAACCTAATTTATATTTCAGAGCATCAATTTTTAGTCTTATTTCCTTTCTTTAAATATTTTAATGGTAAGATTTCTTTTAAACAATTAGTTAAACATTGGTGTCATGACCGCATTAATTTTGAATATGCAGAATATTGCATGAAAACGATGTTGTGGCATGGTGGTGGTGGGCTGGATGATTATTTAGATAGTGCTGATTTTTATGGGAATATTGAGAAAGTTATTCAGGCAAAAGTTAAAGGTAATTTCTTTATTTTAACACTCCATAAAATCTTTCCTGAGTTTCTTCCTGAACAAATGCGAATGATGTCTTATTATTCAGGTTTAGGTCAATTTTGGCGAGTAATGGCAGATATGTTTTTATCTCTTTCTGATCTTTATGATCAAGGAAAAATTCAAACAATTCCCCAAGTTGTTCAACATATTCAAGATGCTTTAGTGAGCAATGCCGCTAACCCGATTACCTATGAAGTAAAAATCGGCGATCGCCCATATCCAATTCTTCCTATTTCAGCCAATCTAACTTTTTTAGCCGATACAGCAATTCCCTACGTTGAAGCAATTTTCTTTCGCGGAACGCCTTTTCCTGGAACTGTTTCATTTAATGCCCAGGCTTATCAAGTTCCCCATGATCAAGCAATTTTTACCTACGGAGCCCTCTATGCTGATCCATTACCCATTGGTGGAGCAGGAATTCCTCCTACTTTATTAATGCAAGATATGCGCCATTTTCTTCCCGATTATCTTCATAATATTTATCTGCAAAGCGATCGCCAGCAAGATGATTTATTAGTAAAAATCTGTGAAAGTTTTCAAAAGTCGATGTTTTGTGTAACCACTGCTGCAATTAAAGGTTTAGCTCCTTATTCTTTGGATGTTGAAGAGTTAGAAAAACAACAAGCTAACCGTGTTTATTTAGAAAAGTGGATGGATCGTTTTAAAAATTCTCGTATTGAAGAAGTCAATTTTTAATAATAAAAGAAATTTAATTTCTATTTAACTAATTCAGCAACATAAAAAATAAGGCAAAATCCTTAACTTAAGAAAAACTCCCTAAAGATCTTAAATCAAACCATTGAAATCTTGCATTAATTTCTAATGTTATCTCCCTCAAGAATTACGATTACAATTAAACTTTTTGCTGTTTATCAAGAAGCTTATAAATCAGGAGAATTAACCCGAAACTTCCCTCCTAATTCTTCAGTTTTAGACGTGTTTAATCAATTACTTTCTGAATATCCCCAACTAGAAAAATGGCGATCGCTAACTCGCTTTGGTTTAAATCTAGAATTTGTGGAAGCAGATACAATTCTTCAAGATGGAGACGAAATCGTTTTAATTCCTCCTGTTAGCGGCGGCTAATTTAGTAATTAATTTCGTAAAAATAAATCCAGTTTATACAAACAAAAAACCGCCTTTGAAGAATGGGCGGCTCTCTAGCAATCGGAGGGTTATATTGACTTTATGTCTTGCTCCTAGATTATGCCTAAACCATTAGAAGTTATGTAACTTAAATAACAAAATTTATAACAAAATGTCAGGGTTTGGCAGTATAAATATGAAACGGTTCTTTGATGAATCGAATATAGAAATGCTTGAAGGTGGATCGCAATACCCTTGGTAAGCCAAAATCAATGGGCATCAAGGCTTCTGGCAATTTCCAATCACTGATTTGGAGTTGTCGGGGATGCAGGTTTGGAAAATCAATCTCAGCGAGATCAAAACCTAATCCTAAACGTTGTTGAGCGGCTAATGTTGGGACGATCGCGGAATCAACTTGAATAATATCTGCCATTACCCAATCTAGGGCAAACACATTACTAGAAGCTGCCAGAATGCCCAAGGGACGGGGAATTCCATTCATCGGGCCGTTGCCTTCGTGGCCAATAATGCCATCCAAAATTGTTAAATTAGGATTAATTGCTCTCGCCGTTTCTACTAACATTTCCCCAAAGCGATCGCTATCTTTACCCGCTTCCATGTGCCACCAAGCTTTCATTTTGCCAGGCACACAACCAAAGAGATTTTTAACACCCATTGTCATGGTTAATTGAAGATGGGATTTAATTTTGGGCAGATTGATAACAACATCTGCTTCCATCGCTTCTTTGGATAAGCGCAAATTATTAAAATTATCACTGGCTGTTTCGTAACGATGTCCCTGAAATTCAACAACAGGAATATTTAATTCTTCTAAAAAAGGAAGATAGCCATTAGATTCAACCACGCCCCGCGCCGTTCCAAAAGCTGGACTATCCCCCAAAAAAGGTTTTCCTCCCGCCGATTGCACTAATTTAGCGACACAATAAACCAGTTCAGGACGGGTAATACACTCCTTACCAGGACGACCTGCCGTTAATAAATTGGGTTTCAATAAAACGCGATCGCCCTTTTTAACAAAAGCTTCGATTCCTCCCAATGGTTCCAAAAGATTTTGGACAGAGAGGAATAAACGTTCAATCTCATAGGAATCCGCACGCAATAAACTAACGGTAGGCATAATAGCTTCAGATTAAGATCGGTAACTCAATCATATGATAACTGAGTTGATTCGTAAAAATCACCCCTGATCAAACTAATTTTGGTACTGACTATGGCGAAATCAAAAAAGCTTGATTTTTATCAAATTTCTAACGCCCAAATCCTTTGCCACGATTGGTGGAAGGAAGATTAAGACAATTTTCTATTTGTTCCTTTAAACCTGCGTGATCGAGATTTTGACCAATTAACACTAATTGATTTTTAGGCTCATCTTTCCACTCACTATCTTCTAAACTAAAACGTTTTCCGCTAAGGTGAAAAATATGACGTTTGGGACTTTCTTTAAACCAAAGAATGCCTTTTGCTCGAAACACATTGGTGGACAATTGATTATCTAAGAAATGTTGGAATTTACGAATCGAAAACGGTTTATCACTCTCAAAAGAAAGAGAAGTAAAACCATCATTTTCTAAGTGATCGGAATGGTGATGATGGGCATGATCGTGGTGGTCATGGCCACAATCGGGCGTACATTCTTGGTCGGAATCATGATGATTGTCGTGAGCATGATCGTGTTGATGATCGTGGTTTTCTTTTGTGACTTTTTCTGTTTTAAAATCTACATTAAAATACTGATCTGACTCAAACAAACCAACACTTAAAACTAAAGGTAAAGGAACTTCTGCTTTTTTAGTGCGGAGAATTCTAGCAGAATCTTTCATGTCCCGAATTCTAATTTCGAGGGCATCCACATCGGCTTCATCAACTAAATCGGTTTTATTAAGAATAATAATATCGCCGTAGGAAATTTGACTCTGAGCAGCTTCGCTATTAAATAAATCTAGACTAAAATTTTCACAATCCACCATTGTTACAATAGAATCTAGTCGAGTCATATCTCGTAATTCTGTTCCTAAAAAAGTCAAGGCAACGGGCAATGGATCAGCTAGACCTGTGGTTTCTACGACTAAATAATCGATTTTTTCAGGACGTTCTAAAATGTTATAAACAGCTTGAATTAAATCATCATTAATAGTACAGCAGACGCAACCGTTGTTGAGTTCTACCATTGTTTCACCTGAAGTAATAATGAGTTCATTATCAATGCCAATTTCACCAAACTCATTCACTAAAACTGCGACTTTTAAACCTTTTTGATTAGTTAAAATATGATTTAATAAGGTGGTTTTTCCACTACCTAAAAATCCCGTAATAATTGTTACTGGTAAACCTTGTTTTGGCGCATCGATGGTGTTAGTTTGTACGACTTGTTTATCAACAGTTTGCATAGTTTTTGGGTTAATAACTGATTACATTAATATATTTATCATGGTATCATGCCAGTCTAGCGATCGCCAATCCGAGGGAACGCTTTCATTTCGTTTAGTTATTTAATCTGTGAGCATGAATCGAATTTTGCGATCGCGATTTTTAGTTTTATTGGGCATTTTAGTTTGTTTTTTGACTCTTGAGATGCAACTCTCCTGGAGCAATAATCTGCCAAATCAAGAAATACGTGGAGTCTGGTTAACTAATATTGATAGTGACGTTTTATTCAAACCAGAAAAGACCGAAACCGCGATCAAAACCTTGAGTAAGCTCAAATTTAATACCCTTTATCCAACTGTCTGGAATTGGGGACATACTTTATATCCTAGTCAAGTCGCAAAAGCCATAACAGGGCAGAAAATTGATCCCAACGAGGGTTTGCAAAGGCGAGATTTGTTACAAGAAATAGTGATTCAAGGACATCAAGAAAAAATAGCTATTATTCCTTGGTTTGAGTTTGGTTTCATGGCTCCTTCGGACTCAATCTTAGCGAAAAATCATCCTGATTGGTTAACTCAAAAATCTGATAAAAATAAAATTTGGTTGGAAGGAAAAACGCATGAACGAGTTTGGTTAAATCCTCTACATCCAGAGGTTCAAAAATTTATTACTGACTTAGTTCTAGAAGTTGTGACTGAATACGAAATCGACGGTATTCAATTTGATGATCATTTTGGTTATCCGTCAGATTTTGGTTATGACACTTTAACACTAAAGCTTTATCAACAAGAACATTCAGGCAAATTACCGCCAAATCCTCCCTTATTAAAGCCTGCTGAAGATTGCGTAGTTAATGATCCTGATTGGCAAGAATGGGTCAATTGGCGATCGCAAAAAATTACTGATTATATGACCGAATTATCGACAAAAATTAAAGCATTCAAGCCCAATCTTTTGGTTTCAATTTCTCCTAATCCTCAGACTTTTTCAAAAAATTGTTTTCTGCTAGATTGGCAAAGTTGGGAAAGAAAAGGCTTAATTGATCAATTAGTTTTGCAAGTTTATCGTAATCAGTTAAATGATTTTCAGCGAGAATTAAAAAAATTAGAAGTGCAAAGTGCTAAACACAATATTCCCGTTGTTATTGGTATTTTATCAGGACTCAAAAATCGCGCTCTTCCAATGAAGCAAATTCAAGAACAGATGAACTTTGTTCGAGAAGAAAAATTTGCTGGCGTTTCTTTTTTCTTTTATGAAAGTCTTTGGAATTTAGGGATAGAATCCCCCGAAGAAAGAAAAATTCAATGGAAAAATTTATTCAAAAATAAATAATTTCAAGAGATAAATTAGAATGACTTTCTGATATTTTATTTCTTCAATAATCTAAATT
This sequence comes from Snowella sp. SOY_38_metabat_116, assembly GCA_031396835.1. Lineage (GTDB taxonomy): Bacteria > Cyanobacteriota > Cyanobacteriia > Cyanobacteriales > Microcystaceae > Snowella. The sequence continues at coordinate 20,182 of JANNLO010000154.1, read as the reverse complement.
TTATATTCTCAAAAAACTTTCGCGATCACAAAATAATTAAAATTAAAATTACGATCAAATTACGACGCATGAAATATCAAAATAATATCCTGTAAAAATCAAGTAACTTGAACAAATAAAAGATTATTTCCAGCAATTTGTATTTATAAAATTAAGAAAAAAGACTATTAAATAATAGCTTCGGGATAAATATTATTTGATGATGCCGACAGTCTAGACATCGGTATTTAACTCTCAATGTCAATAGTAAAAATATTTTTTCATAAAGTGGATTACTTCTTGACAAACGAGTATTTTGACTTAAACAATGGTCACAACTCACCCGATAAGACAACTTGGTCACCGTATTATTGCAAATTTATTTTTAAGCTTTAATCCTAACATAAACCTTCTCTCGTTTATAACAATAAAAATTTTACTTCATACCAAAATACTAGATTTCAGTTTATTTATGCCCTAACGAGATTAACTATTAATTATTAACTTTTTTATTTTCTAATAATAACCAAACTATAAAAGTTGTACCTAAGTATTCAGGATTCTCGCTCAATTTATTGGGACTAATTATTTCAATTTTACCCTGTATTTTTTCGACTAATTCTTTAACGATCGCCAGTCCTAAACCAGTGCCAGGAATATCGCCTTGGGATTGAATTCCCCGATAATGCCGTTCAAAAATATGGTCTTGATCTTCCTGAGGGATGCCGTAACCTGTGTCCGCAATTTCGACTCCTTGCCATAAATTCGGTTCCTCCGCACAAGTCAGTCCCAAAGTCACACGAACTTCGCCACCCGATCGCGTATATTTGAGAGCATTATCAATCAAATTGCTCAAAATTTCTCGCAAAGCAGCCGCATTACCGAAAATGGTCGGTAGATCATTAGCAATAAAAGTATTGATTTGAATCTGTTTTTCTTGGGCGATCGCCTGTTCAGATAATAAAATTGGCTCCAGAATGTCTTGAAGAAAAATAGAAGTTAAAGAAAGAGTAGAACTAGGCAATAAAAAAGGAGAAAAAGCGGCAAAAGTATTTTCTTGTAAAGTCTTTTTGTCAACAGTTGGAATTATCATTTCTGTATCAGTTTGAGCCAAATCTCCTTCAAAAGATTGAAGTAATTCCTGTAAATGATAACTTTCACGCCCAATTCCTTCAATAACTGATCGAGTTTTTTCATCTCCCCAAAAGCGTTTAAGCAACAACTTACTAAAAGTTCGCAAAGCCGTCAAAGGATTTCGTAATTGATGAAACAAATCATCCAAAAGATCGCGTTCCCACTGGTGTCGTATTTGTTGTTGTTTTAACTGTTGTAAATACCAACTTTTTTGTTGATCTAAAAAACAGGCGATCGCCAAAGTACAAGCAATATTTTCTAATTGAGCAATCTCTTCCGTCTGCCACTGAGAAGTTTCTCTTCCTGCTACCAAAACTCCCAACATCTCCTCTTGATAAACCAACGGAAAAACTAATTGCAGATTTTCTCTTATTTTATTTTCCGATGAATAGGGAATCATTTCATCCAAATCCCACACCTCCATCGAATCCCCTGAAAAGGGCAAAAATCTCTGCAACTCAAAAGAACCATTCCTCGACCGTCGAGATAAATTAATAAGTCCTGTTTCAGGATCAATATTAGTATCCGTTTGGGGATAAAGCACAATGGGAATTAATTCTGGATCATCTGTGTTCATCGGCGATCGGGTTAAATAAACACCAGACCAATCCACCTGAAATGCTTGCTGCACCAACAGGATTTGCGCCTGACATAACATGACAAACTCCTGACTTGCTAGACTTGACAAACCATCAGAAGAAAACATCGAAACCTTAAAATCGTGCTTTATCATGAAATGTTAATATTTATGAAGAGCAATAATCTGTATTTTTGTCCAAAGAAAGGCTTCAAACATTAAGTACCTAAGTAACAACGGTTATTTTTTCTTTGCTTTCCCAAAAAAAACTTAGCTTGATCCCCTTGATTTTCTTGACTAGAACGGATAGAATCAGAACAAATTTTGTAACTATGATTACAGCGTTGGCTGTAACAGGAGGTAATTGGGTTGGCACGGAAACGTAAGAGAAAAAGTCGTCGTCGTCAAGAAGGACGCAAAATTTTGGAACTCGTACCCCAGTTTAGCATTGAGAGTGGCGAAGATAAGCCTGTCACTGCTGCTCGAAAATATATTCAATCCGTTGGGATTCAACCTCCTGCTTTGTTAATTGTAAAACGAAACGAGCATACCACCGACCGATATTTTTGGGCCGAGAAAGGATTATTTGGTGCTCAATATGTAGAAGAAAATCATTTTCTTTTCCCTAGCTTAAAAGAATATCAGCCTCCTGCCCCTCCTGCTAAGACTCCAGTAGCCGCTGCTAGCGTTCGCTAGGTCTAGATAGTAGAATTTCTAAAACAAAAGTAACAATATTTCCATCTGAGTCCCCAAAATTCAGGTGGAATATTTTTCTCTTCTATCTTGAACAAGCTTTTTTCTTTATCAGTGAGGGGATTTAGATTTTAGGCTAAAATGAATAAGTGGTAAGCCTAAATTACTTACACATATTTGCATGGAACTTTGTTGCTAAACAAGCTTTTGAAACCAATATTTTGTGTAATTAATTCCGTACAATTACTTATCAAGCAATGTTATCGAACAGATAATTTATCCGTTATCACTATAACTCCTAATCTTTTTCAAAAAGGCTTAAATCTCTACGAATCACGAGCCGACAAAAGTTGGGAACTAATAGATTGTTTTTCTTTTATTGCTATGGAAAAAATTAAGTAACCGACGCTTTAACTTCAGACATTCATTTTATTCAAGCAGGTTTTCAAGCTTTACTATGATAAATAATAAGCGATCGCTTTCCATCCCTCAACTTGAAACCGCGATCGCCAGTCTCCCAGAAGATTAGAAGAGCGATTCTTAACATTTAATTTAGAATAATTAGGATAGATCAGAATTTTTTAAAACCCAACTTCCCATGCCTGAAAACGCGATTACCTTAGACGACATTTTCGCTCTGTTCCGCGAGAGTGAACAGCAACGCAAAGAGTATCAACAAGACTTTGAACAACGTCAACGTACCTATGAAAAAGAAGTCGCCGCTCTCCGCCAGATTGTTGCCCAAACCAATAAACAAGTCGCAGGATTAAGCAGTCGGTGGGGAGAATTTGTCGAGAACTTGGTTAAACCTGCCGCGGCCCAATTGTTTCGGGAACAGGGAATTGATGTTCACCATACTGCCTTGCGAGTTGATGCTCAGGATAGCCAGGGTTCTCTGGAAATAGATATTTTGGTTGAAAATACGAATGAAGTGGTGGCGATCGAAGTCAAATCCCATTTAGAAGTCCGCGATGTCAAGCGATTTTTACAGACCCTAGAACGTTTTAAAATAGCTTTTCCTAAATATCAAGATTACAAACTCTATGGAGCCGTAGCAGGAATTAAAATAGACGAACGATCTGATATTTATGCAACTCAGGAAGGACTATTTTTAATTGAACCCGCAGGAGATTCGGTCATTATTGCTAATAGCCAAAAAGTTAAGCCGAGAATTTGGTAATTTATTCTTTGGTTCAGCAATCATCATGCTCAATTTGTGATCGCCTCTTACCCGATGATCAAAAGATAAAACGCGATCGCCTTTAAACTAATATTTACCCAAAAAAAGCCCCCGAATCCTTATATCAGGGGTCATTGAGTTGGCAAATTTTAATAATTGAAAGAAATTGATTGCTCAAATTTATGAAAAAAGACCAGCTGGCCATTCTAAAACAGCTTCTTCTTTGGTATTGGTATGGCGCGAAGGAGTTTCACGGTTAAACTTCATGTGGATATTGCGCGTTTGTTCGCCGTCAACAGCCACTGCCATGATGGGATAATCAATCAAGCCATCTTGGAAAGACATTTGGAAGCGGAAAGTTCCATCTTCATTGAGTTTAATCGGACGACCACCAATGGTAACTGTTGCATCAGGTTCCGTTGCTCCATAAACAATAAGTTCGGCATCTGCTACCAACCAGAACTGACGAGGAGGACGACTTCCCAAGGATTCGGATGCTCCTAGACCTACGCCAGAAGCAGTCAAACCAATGCCAGACATACTTAAGCCTGAAACATTGGGAACAGCCCACATACCAACACCAGAGGGGAAAATATAGGAACTGATTGTTTGTTCGGGCCCAACCGAAGTTGGAACTTGTTGCATAGAACCATAAAGAGAACCAGCGACTCGTTGAGCTTCTACGCCTTCTGCTAAACCAAAAATTTGATCGTAAATTGCATTAGAAACACCTAAAGGTTTCTGGTCAGGAGGAATGAGGTCATAAACGGTTTTTCCTACTAATTCTTCATCCCAATTGACTGTTACAAAAACATCTTCTACCCAACTAGAAGGATATACGGGCGGAATACGAACAGGCACAGAACGAGCCAACATCAACCAACGACCATCAAAGGTGCGATAACCAATATCCACTGCATAATCGCGATCGCTGACGGGGATCGGTAAATACCATTCACGGGCTAATTCATCACAAAGATATTCCTGGACACTGTGAGGGCTTTGGGTTTCACTTAAATCAGTGACATCATAGAGACGCAACGCTAATTGTTGGCCGCCCTGACGACGAAACTCTTCCTTTTGTTCATTGGGAAGATCCCAGTAAGCATAAGCCCATTGAGGATCACGGGGCAACAGAACAATACAACTTTCCCCATAACCACCAGGAAGATCTCCCAACATTTCATCGACTGAAGTTATTGGTCCGCCAATTTTGTCATCTTGGCCAAGTTCAAATTTTGATGCTTCCACGGATTGTTCCTCCTGGGGATGGGTATAACTAAACGTTTTTTGCTCTTGAGTATTTTCTTGAATAGCTTTTTCAATAGATTCCAGTAATTGCGTTTTGCGCATACGGCTATATCGAGAGACGTTATATCCGCTCGCAACTCTTCGTAATTGTCGTAGCGTCATCTCATCTAGAGGGGGACGTTCTTGGGTCATGAGATAAACTCTCCAATCGTTGAGGACTACTCCTAGTCGTGCTGAAGACAAGTTAAAACACCTAAACGGCCAATTAAATTGTCTTTTAACTTTCCTTTTGTAATTAAAGGGCTAGGCGATCGCCGAGGTCGGGGATCATTTACTTAACCTTATGTAACATGATGTATCCCCTATTCGTCAAGGGTTTTCGAGAGTAAGATCTCTATAAACAACGATTTTCTTGGTCTTCGGGGATCGTATTGTCAGAGACTTATGACATTAAAGCCGTAAATGCGATCGCACCTTAATTGTTTTCCCGATCACAAATGAATAAAATTCAAAAATTCTTAACAGTGCTAGGAAAGAATTGGTCAATAAAAAAATATTTACTGAATTTGATCCATTTTGGGGAATTTAAGGTTATAGTAAACTTGTGTGTGAGGAGTAATTAAAACTCTTGGAGTCGAAACACGGAAAGACGCCCAAGGGTTTTTTTTGTCTGTAATAGTTTTGGGGCGATCGCATTTTCGCATTTATTAAAACTAGAAATTGAAATAAGAATCGAAACTATTACCGCAACTCCGCTTAAACTTTTTGACTAAGTTGCCACAAAATTAACTAATTTACCTGGCACAACAATCACTTTTTTAATCTCTTTTCCTTGTAAATATTTTTGGAAAATATCTGAGTTGCGAGCATAGGTTTCTAACTCTTCTTTGGTTGCAATAGATGGAACTTGAATTGTGCCTCTGGTTTTCCCCATTACTTGAATCACTAAAGTAATTTCATCTACTACCAAAGCTTGAGGATCAAAAGTTAACCAAGTTTGTTGATGAACAGAATCATTGTGTCCCAATTGATGCCAAAGTTCTTCGCTAATATGAGGCGCAAAGGGAGCTAATAATATTAATAAAGCTTCAATTCCTTCTTGATAAATAAGAGATGTTAAACAATTAGCTGAACTGATGGCATTATTAAGTTTCATGAGTTCAGAAATAGCGGTATTAAATTGATAATCGACCTTTAAATCTTCGGCAATTTCTTTGATTGCATTATGGATAGATCTGCGTAAATCTTTTTCAATTTTAGAAGTTATATTTTGAACTTGAACAGAATTAATCTTTGAGGATTTTTGACCATGTTTTTCAATATATTCAGTCACCAATCGCCACACACGGTTTAAGAAGCGAAATTGACCTTCAACATCCGCATCATCCCATTCCAAATCTTTTTCGGGGGGAGCTTTAAAAAGAATAAACATCCGTGCAGTATCGGCTCCATATTTTCCTAAAACGGTCTGGGGATCGACACCGTTGTATTTAGATTTAGACATTTTTTCATAAAAAACTTGTAAAGGTTCTTCCGTTTCAGAATCGAAATATGATTTTCCGCCATATGTAAATGTTTTATCAACAGTGCCATCAGAATTCGTTTGTTTAGTGTTCGTAGCTTCAAAAATATCAGCTTGACTAATCGGGACATATTTACCCGTTGTAGGATTTTTTAAAGTTAAAGCTTGAACCATACCTTGGGTTAATAATTTCTCAAAAGGTTCATCCACATTCACCAAACCGCGATCGCGTAAAACCTTGGTAAAGAAACGAGAATAGAGCAAATGTAAAATCGCGTGTTCAATACCGCCCACATACTGATCGACTCCCATCCAACCGTTAACTTTCGCTAAATTAAACGCTTCCTGGGGATTTTGGGCATCGGTATAACGCAAGAAATACCAAGAAGAATCAATAAAAGTATCCATCGTGTCCGTTTCCCGTTTGGCCGCTTCACCACAACTAGGACAGCTTACATTTACCCAACTTTCTAATTTTGCTAAAGGCGATCCACCCCGACTACTAAACTGGACATTTTCGGGCAATTTAACGGGTAAATCTGCATCAGGCACACTCACAGTCCCACAGCTAGGGCAATGAATCACAGGAATCGGGCAACCCCAATAACGTTGACGAGAAATTAACCAATCGCGCAATCGATACTGAATTCGAGCTTTTCCGTAACCCTGATTTTCGGCATATTTAATAATCGCTGACTTAGCCTTGGGGGAATCCATGCCAATAAAGCGATCGCTGTTTACAAGTGTCCCTGTATCCGTATAGGCAGATAATAGACAAATATCCTCATTATCCGCATCATCGGGCAAAATAACGACTTTTATCGGTAAATCATTCTCCTTCGCAAATTTAAAGTCACGCACATCATGGGCAGGAACCCCCATCACGGCCCCTGTCCCATATTCATAAAGGACATAATTCGCAATTAAAATAGGAATTTCTTCGTCATTAAAGGGATTAATGGCAATTCCCCCCGTAGCAATCCCCCGTTTAGGTTTATCTTCGGCTGAACGTTCAATTTCGCTCTCACTTTTCACTTCTTGAATAAAAGCTTCAACGGCAGAAAGGCGATCGCGGGTTGTGACTTGCAGCGTTAACGGATGTTCAGGAGCTAGGACAACGTAGGTAACGCCATAAACCGTATCAGGACGGGTCGTAAAAACCGCAATTTTCTCCGTACTATCCTTAATCGGAAATTCTAAATAGGCTCCCACCGATTTCCCGATCCAGTTCGCCTGCATGGTTTTCACCCGTTCTGGCCAACCCGATAATTTATCTAAATCATTTAATAATTGTTCGGCATAATCCGTAATTTTCAGAAACCACTGGCGCAATAACTTCCGTTCAACTTTCGCGCCTGATCGCCAGGATTTCCCCTCACTATCCACCTGTTCATTGGCCAACACCGTTTGATCAATCGGGTCCCAATTCACCGCCGCTTCTTTTTGGTAAGCCAATCCCGCTTCATAAAATTGCAAAAATAACCACTGCGTCCATCGATAATAATCAGGTGAACAGGTCGCCACTTCCCGATCCCAGTCAATGGATAACCCCAATTGTTGGAGTTGCTGTTTCATCTGGGTCATATTCTGATTTGTCCAAGCTTCTGGCGGTATTCCCCGATCAATGGCGGCATTTTCTGCAGGTAAACCAAAGGCATCCCAGCCCATAGGATGTAACACCCGATAGCCCTGCATCCGTTTGACGCGAGCGATCACATCGGTAATCGTATAATTGCGCACATGGCCCATGTGGAGACTGCCAGAAGGATAGGGAAACATCGACAGCGCGTAAAATTTAGGGAGGCTAGAATCCTCTGGGGTTTGGTCTAATCCCATTTCAGCCCAGTTTTTTTGCCATTTTTGCTCAATTGACCCAGGGTTATATGGGGATGCCACGATGACTGGTGCGCTCCTATGCTCAGTTGATTACAGATTCGTCATTGTAACATTGTTGGTAAGGGATAGTTGAGAAGGGATAATTGTTAATTAATAAAGATTGATTAATTATTGCTCAAATAAATCCCTATATTTCTCGTATTCCAGGTAGCAATACCAACTCCAAAAAAGTCTTGATCTTCAGTCCAAATTGGACTATTCAAGAATAAAGCAAGAGCGAGTATTTGCCAGTCGTTTAAGTCTCGTTCTCCTATTCTTTTTTTTGCATCGTCTTCATACTCACTATAAATTTCCTGGGTGATCGGTATCACTATTTTTGTGAGTTTTTCAACGGCATCCGAGAACGTTTCTAAAGGTAGGTCTCGTTTCTAGAGAATCTGAGGTAAGTGATTACTTAATTCTTGATAACACAATGGGGAAGTTACAAAGTTACAATGAAAATGATATTTTTCTAGTAAATTAGGAACTCTTTCCCCTAAGATTGCTGAAATCAGAATATTAGTTTCAAGGACAATCAATTTGCTCATCGTCATCGGGCATTTTGCTGAGCATTTTGAAAATCAGTTAATAAGTCATCTTCAATAATTCCTTTTGTTTCTAACAATTGTCTAATTTTTTGAGCAGCTTCTTGTAAGGCGATAAAGTCTTGTTTTTGTGGGGTTGGTTAGGTTGGGATGTAATAACCAATAGGCACACCATGAGAAGTAAGTAGCTAGACAAAATTAATTACATAGTTGGTTCCAACTTCTCTTAGGATTTTTTCCAAGCATACTACAAAAGTTTTCCAGTCTTTATAAGCGTCTAGGGGGAGCCACTCATACTTGATGAATCGCCACAAAATTTCAATGAGATTCAACTTTGGTGAATAAGTAGGCAACTCAAAGATAATTATATTTCTTTCTTTCCATTCTTCAAGCTTTTGCCAGGGAGCATCCCACTTATGCAGTGAGTATTTGTACCTAAAGACGAGGAGTTAAGAAAAGGTGAAAATAGAGAAAACGCAATTAAGAAGGAAAAAGTATGAATTCTGAAGAAAAACAAAAACTGGATGAACACCTAAAAGCTATTGCTGAAATTCTAGTTAATAATACACCTAAAGAAAACTTAAAAAATTTTGAAAGCATAGAATTAGCAGTTCGAGAGCATATGTTAACGGAGGTGAGTCCCTCAATCGGAAGTTTTTTTTTGAAAGAGCAACAGGCACAAAAGCAGGACGTAGAAGGCAAGTGAACAGTATTATAGGAAAACTAGAAATAACAGAGAAACAAGCACAAAAGCTGGGATTAAAGAAAAATAGTCGCCTAAGTCCGTTTTTGGAAAAATGCTGTTTACGATTGGTGGCGAATAAATCCTTTGAAAATGCGGAAGATGATATCAGGATGATAACAGGTATGGAAGTATCAGGAAGCAGTCAACATAGGTTGGTGGAAAGATACAATTTTCAAGAGGTAGAAGCTAAAGGGACAATAGAAGCGTTGAGTGTAGATGGAGGAAATGTTAGGTTGAGAACACCGTTAGGAAAAAAGAGCAGATGGCAAAATTATAAAGCAGTCAGCTTACATGGTCAGGTCTGTGCCGCATTTTTCCAAGAAAATGAAAAGTTAATCTCTTGGACAAATCATCAACCGTTAGCAAGAGTTATTACTTGTTTAGGAGATGGTCATGACGGCGTATGGAATCTGATAGGGCAGATTGGAGATAGTTTCCAGAGAAGAGAAGTTCTGGATTGGTATCATTTAGTTGAAAATTTAAATAAAGTTGAGAGTTCAAAGAAGAAGATTAAGAAAGTAGAAAGTTATTTGTGGCAGGGAGAGATACAATCTGCCCTCGCAGAGCTTAACGGTTCTTCCGAAAGAGCTACCGTGAACTTTCAAGATTATGTACGCAAGCACCAAGAGAGAATACCCGATTATGCTCTCTATCAAGAATTAGGGATTTGTATCGGTTCAGGCAGTTTGGAGTCGAAAATCAAACAAATTGGAGTAAGAATGAAAATAGTAGGAGCGCAATGGAAGGCAGAAAATGTTCCGCAGTTTTTAAAGTTGCGTTGTGCCTATCTCAACAAAGCTATTGCCTGAGTACTTATACTTATTACATAATTGGGATGCTCCCTACCAACACCCCCCTTAAAACTCGCAACAGTGATAATCATAGTGAAAATAGAATTCGAGCTTTCAAGTAAATAGTAACGCAGATAAGCATATTTTTAAAGTGTTAGATAACTAAATATGTGAGTACGCAAGTTTTAACGAGCAATTCACAACGAGCAATTCACTAAGCAGAGAGCCAGCTGAATGCTTGCTGATAAATGATTCCAGTAAATCAACAATTTAAAAACTTAATTCTTCAACTACTTAAATATTTGCGTACTTACTAAGACGAATATTTGAATACTTGATTTTTTAACGCGATCGCCTCTACTAGATATGCAGAATTTCATCTTGATTTCATTTTTCAATGAGACCATGAATAGCTGAGAGAACTTTCAATCCAAGTCTTTTCAGGCTTGTAGAAGCAAATGATTTATACAAAATTGCAGAGGAATGATAAAAAAAACTTAGCTCTTGGAGTATTGACGGGTTTTATTCTTGGGGTTTATTCTCCAATAGTTTTGGCTCATGGAGGTCATGGTGATGAGTTTAAAGGGGGAGATACGGCGATCGCCAATCCTGAGTCTGTTGAAGTAGATTCAGAAACCGCGAGACGACTAGGGATTAAAATTGAACCAGCGACTCGAAAACCGCTCAATATTGGCATTAAAACAACGGGACAAATTGACATTCTTCCCAGTAAACAAGTGGAAGTTACCAATCCAGTTCCAGGCAAAATTACGGAGTTATTAGTCGAGCCAGGAGCCTTGGTAAGAGCAGGTCAACCTGTCGCAGTATTAGCCAGTGCGGAATTAGCAGAACTACGGATTACTTCCCATGAAAAACGGGCGGAAGCTTTAGCCAATCTTAAACAAGCTCAAGCAGATTTACAGTTAGCACAAGAGAATTTAGTTCGTCAGCAAAAAATTGCTACTGCTGAAACTAATCGAACTCAAACGGAAGTTAATGTTGCCATTGAAAAATACCAACGGGATCAAGAATTAGCAAATCAAGGCGCACTACCTCGACGAACAATGCTGGAATCCCTAGCCCATTTAGCAGAGGGAAAAGCCCAACTTAGTCAAGCGGTTAATCAACAGGAAGTCATCAAAGCAGAAAATGAGATTAAACGCGCTCAAGTAGGGGTTGAATTAGCTAATTCTCGTCTGCAATTAAGTAGCACCTTCTATCAAGCTCGTCTGCAACAATTAGGGGCGATCGCCAATAAACAAGGATTAGTCCTGATCACAGCCCCGATCGCGGGTAAAGTGACGGATCGAGAAGTGAGCCTGGGTCAAGCTTTCCAGGATGCAGGGGGAAAGTTAATGACTATTGTGAATGATAGTCGGGTTTTTGCCACAGCGAATATCTATGAAAAGGATTTAGCTCAAGTTAAGTTAGGACAACGGGTAAATGTAAAAGTAGCAAGTTTATCTAATCAAACATTTTTCGGAAAAGTTGGTCAAATTGGCACAATTGTTGAAGGAGAAAAGCGAGTTATTCCAGTCAAAGTAGAACTCAATAATTTAGGGGGAAAATTAAAATCAGGGTTATTTGCTGAATTAGAAATTATCACTTCCCAAACATCTACCGCCATCTTAGCTATTCCTAGTTCGGCAATAGTAGAAGTCAATGGTAAAAATTTAGTCTATGTACAAAACGGCAATGCGTTTGATGGAGTAGAGGTTACTTTAGGGCAAACTTCGGGGGATTTAGTTGAGATCAAAACAGGATTATTTGAAGGGGATTTAATTGTTACTCAACGCGCCCCTCAACTCTATGCCCAATCTTTACGCGGTGATACTCACAATAAACCAGCCGAAGAGCCTTCTAGTAAAAAAGAAAAACCAGAAAATGAAATATCTTTACCCTCTTTAATTCCTGCTCAAATGACTCAATGGTTGCCTTTAATCATTGCTGGAATAGTGGGTGGAACTGCTTTTGTAGGAGGAGTCTTCTGGGGCAGTCGGCGGACTCATCTTCGTCTAAGTTCAACAGAGCAGAAAGAAATTCAGGAAGGAACTTTGTTAACTGAAGCTTACTTAGAAAATTCCCATCCCGACAAATGATTTAATCCATATTTTTATATCCTAAAAGTTGTCTTTTTGCGACAAAAATAAAGAATGACGCGATGCCCAGAAAGACATAAAGGGTAATTTTACCCCGACTCCGCCAGCCTGTATTTTTCTAATGATGAGAATGCGCAGGAAAAACCTCCCTTACAAAGGGATTTAGAAAAAGTATTATTGTTTCCAAGCCTGTTGCCATTGGAACATTTCTTCAATTTCTGTTGTTTGAGCTTGGATAACGGCTTTTCCTAAATTGCGTAGTTCAGGATGGGGACTAGTCAATACTTTTGCGGACATCATTACTGCCATTTGGTGATGGGGAATCATTTCTGCAATAAAGACTTGATCAAAATTCTTGGCATTTTTAAGAGCGGTTAAATCCATACTCATCATGTCCTTTCCCTGACCTGAATTCATTGGCATTCCCTGATTTTTTCCTGAGCCAGACTGCATCGGCATTCCCATCATGGGCATATTCATCATCCCAGATGCGGCAGGAACTTCCTTACCGTACCATTGTTTATACCAGACTTTCATTTCCTGAATTTCTTGGGATTGACTGGTTTTAATAGCTTCAGCTAACTGTTTAAGTTCAGGACGAGTCGCTTTAGTTAAGGCGAGATTTGCCATATCAATTGCGCCTTGATGGTGAGGAATCATCATTTGGATGAAGTGTTGATCCGCTTGTTGTTGATTCATCATCCCCATTCCCATCGGAGCAGGACTGGGAGAACCTTGGGAATGGTGTCTTTGGGGTTCTTTTGGGGTTACAGCTTGGGCTAAGAGAGAAGGTTGCTTAGTATATCCCTCCGCGATCGCCATTGTCTGGGCCTGGGTACGATCAATTACGATAAAACCAGTTAGAGTTACGCTTGTAACTAAACCAACCAAACTACAGAGTAATGTTTTAGTTTTCATAAATTTTTTCCTAGCGATTTTGTCGCTATCTACTTGATTATGCTGAGTTTTAAATTCAATATTTAATGGCAACTACTTTAGGTAGTTCTATTTTGACTATGGCAGTCAGGAATGAAATTAGGATGAAATATTCTGTTCTTTTTCTATGGTTAAAATTTAACAGCAGAAATTCTTTAGGGTTTTAAATGTTTGAGATAGAGATAAAGATGTTTGATATGTTTGAGATAGAGATAAAGAGAGGCTATGATTGATTACTCAATTTGGCAAAGATGGTGATCTTAAGAAAAGTTTAAAGAGAAATTTCATCGTGATTTCATATTTCTACGATAGGCTCAAAGTAGAGATAAATCCAGGGTGACTGACTCTTCTAAATTATTTCCCTTGGAACTCAGTCTAGTTTGCACGTTGAATATAATTCTAATGCCCACGAAAGCGATCACGGTAAACTGGAGAGATATGTTTTTATCTCCTCTAATAATCTATAAGAGAGAGACCTAAAAATTAAATTTTCTGTCTTTGTAAAAATAAAGTGAACTAATGGACAATCTGCTCCTTAAATTACGGGGAATGAGTTGCGCTTCCTGTGCCTCAAATATTGAAAAGGCCATTCAATCTGTTCCAGGAGTTGCTGAGTGCCAGGTCAATTTTGGGGCTGAACAGGCAACAGTTCAATACAATCCTCAACAAACCGATCTGAAAACCATTCAAGCGGCAGTAGTTAGTGCGGGCTATCAAGCATTTCCCCTAGAAGAAATGAACGCGGGTCAAGATGATGAGGAAAAAAAGTCTCGTCAAGCTGAAACCCTCGATCTGAAACGCAAAATCTGGGTCGGTGGGATTTTTAGTGTCCTGTTAGTTTTGGGTGTAATTCCTGAAATGTTAGGGATAAATCTGTCCTTTATTCCTGCTTGGTTGGGTAATCCCTGGTTACAGTTAATTTTGACAACACCAGTTCTATTTTGGTGTGGACAATCCTTTTTCATCGGTGGCTGGAAAGCTTTTAAACGTCATACTGCCACAATGGATACCCTAATTGCTTTGGGAACTTCTGTTGCTTATTTTTACTCTCTTTTTGTGCTTCTTGTTCCTAGTTTCTTTACCGCAGAAGGGTTAACTCCTCATGTTTATTTTGAAGTCGCGGCAACAGTAACAACGTTGATTTTATTAGGACGATTATTTGAGAGTATTGCTAAAGGCGAAACCTCGGAAGCGATTCGTAAACTAATGGGTTTACAGGCTAAAACCGCAAGAGTTATTCGTGATGATAAAGAATTAGATATTGCGATCGCAGAAGTTATTTTAGGAGATATTGTTTTAGTGCGACCTGGGGAAAAAATTCCCGTCGATGGAGAAATTGTTGAGGGTTCTTCTAGTATTGATGAAGCGATGGTAACGGGGGAAAGTGTAGCGGTGAAAAAACAAGCTGGGGATGAGGTTATTGGAGCAACCATTAATCAAACAGGTAGTTTTAAATTTCGGGCTACTAGAGTTGGAAAAGATACTGTTTTAGCCCAAATTGTTAAGATGGTACAACAAGCCCAAGGCTCTAAAGCTCCGATTCAAAAGTTAGCCGATCGCATAACAGGTTGGTTTGTTCCTGTTGTGATGGCGATCGCTATTCTCACGTTTATTATTTGGTTTAATGTCATGGGCAATATTACCCTGGCAATGATTACAACGGTGGGAGTTTTGATTATCGCTTGTCCCTGTGCGTTAGGATTAGCAACTCCAACTTCCATTATGGTAGGAACAGGAAAAGGAGCAGAAAACGGCATTTTAATTAAAGGAGCCGATAGTTTAGAATTAGCCCACCAAATTAAAACTATTGTGTTAGATAAAACGGGAACACTTACCCAAGGAAAACCAACAGTCACGGATTTTTTAACCGTTAAAGGTATTGCTGATGGGAATGAACTAAACTTATTAAAATTGGCGGCTTCCTTGGAGCGAAATTCAGAACATCCCTTAGCAGAAGCAGTGGTCAGGTATGCCCAATCTCAACAAATTAAGTTAGGGGCGGTTGAACAATTTCAGGCGATCGCAGGTAGTGGGGTACAGGGAATTGTAGAAGGTAAATTAATTCAAATTGGAACACAGCGTTGGATGCAGGAGATGGCTATTGATACGAAGTCCCTGGAAAACGATAAAAATACCTGGGAAAATGCCAAGAAAACCGTTGTTTGGTTAGCCGTAGCGGGTCAAATTCAAGCAATTATGGGCATCGCTGACGCGCTCAAACCCTCCTCGGCGGCAACCGTAAAAGCCTTTAAAAAGCTCGGTTTAGAAGTGGTGATGTTAACGGGGGATAATCAGGCTACAGCGGAGGCGATCGGGTTAGAAGTGGGGATTATTCGCGTTTTGGCCCAAGTCCGTCCTGAGCAAAAAGCCGCCAAAATCAAGGAATTACAGGCAGAAGGCAAAATTGTCGCAATGGTAGGAGACGGGATCAACGATGCTCCTGCCCTAGCTCAAGCTGACGTGGGGATTGCCATTGGTACAGGAACGGATGTGGCGATCGCCGCTTCTGACATTACGCTAATTTCTGGGGATTTACAGGGAATTGTGACTGCCATTCAACTCAGTCATGCCACCATGCAAAATATTCGCCAAAATCTTTTCTTTGCCTATATTTATAACGTAGCAGGTATTCCCATTGCGGCAGGGATTTTATTCCCATTTTTTGGTTGGTTACTGAGTCCAATTATTGCAGGAGCGGCGATGGCTTTAAGCTCAGTTTCCGTTGTGACTAATGCGTTACGTTTACGAAAATTTCAACCGAAAGTAATTATCTAAAGAGGAAATGAATCGTGAATCAACGAATAATTTTGGGAACATTAACAGGATTGGGAATTTTTATTTTCACTGCCTCGCCAGGACAAGCCGTTCCCATGCCTTCCGAGCATTCTAATTCGACTACTCAATTCCGTCGTATTGAACAACCATTAGAGCTAAAAGCGATCGTTACTCTAGGGGGATTAGGCTTAATTGGTTTAGAGTTATGGTGGTTTTTATTCAGTCAACCCACAACGAAAAAAGCTGAATCGGATCAAGGCATTCAATCGTTAAATATTTCCGTTGATGGTGGTTATGAACCCGCGTTAATCGTGGTTAAATCGGGTCAATTAGTTAGGTTAAATTTTTTCCGTAAAGATACCAATAGTTGTCTAGGAAAAGTTCTGTTTCCAGATTTTGAGATTGCTCAAGATTTACCCTTAAATCAAGTTACAACCATTGAGTTTACCCCTAACAAGCCTGGTAAATATCCCTTTACCTGTGGAATGAGTATGTTTCGTGGAGAAGTAGAAGTCCAGTCTTAAGAATGAATCTCAATTTCATCTTAACTTCATCCCTGGCTGTCATCCTAAATCTTAGGCAATCTCAGGAAAACAGCCAAAATGCTCAACACTATTGTCAAATGGTCGATCGCCCTTCATCAGAGAAAGCGATCGCAGCAACGCATAATGATATTATGATTTCCCCTAAGTTGGGTTGCGTTCCTTGACCCAACCTACAGATCGGCGATCGCACTAAAGGGCTTTTGGTTAATGCCGATGGTTCTGTTGATGTCTATTTCGGGCCGAAACCACCTGCTGGCAAGGAGAATAATTGGGTGCAGACGATTCCTGAAACGGGTTGGAATACGATTCTTCGGCTTTATGGCCTGCTTGAGCCTTGGTTTGACAAGACTTGGCGACCAGGGGAGATCGAGTTATTGAAATAGCCTTATCCAGAATATTTTTTTGTGACTATGCGGTATGTTATTCACAAAGTTTCTATTTATTGTTAGTAAATACACGTAATATTTTTGAATATCCTTCAATCTATAAAGTGAATATACGGTAATTTTCTACTTTTTGCCCTCTGGGGGTTGACTAGATGAAATTTTTTTGTATAGTGAGTAGTTAAATGTCAGTTTTATATCAGACTTATTTCTTGTCCAAAAAAGCCAGCAAGATTATAGAAGTTTGACAAGTATTAGTAAAAGAGAACAAAAGAATGAGTGACATATCCAACATAATCAAACAAATCCAAAGCGATATAATTAGTCCACAGGTGTCTCTGGAAAACATTTTACTAAAGGCAAAAGTATTAGCCCATTATCTTAAAAACCATGAACTAAAAAAGTGGGTAAAAAATGAATTAGATGGCTATTTAAATAGAGATGAGTTGCCAGACTATAGAATTACCACGACACCTCTTTTCGGTACTTTTTCCAATGGTGCATATACGCATTCAAACAAAATTATATCTATATTTGATATACCTCAAGAGTTGCGTCAATCAGTTGGCAAAGTTTATTTCCCTCAAGGTATAGCTGGCTTAGAGGAAATGGCAAAGAGTAAAAATCTTCGTAATCCAATGCTAGGTGATTGGGTTGATCTTTACAACATTGTGAATGCTGAATCTTTAAGTCATGGGTATTATCAACTTATTGAGGCACATCACCCGATCACAGATACTTCTATAGTTCAAACTATTGGAGCTATACGAAGTCGCTTACAAGATTTTGTCCTTGAAATTTCAAACTTATCGTGGGATATGGCAAATGAAACTCTACCGTCTGAACAAATTGCCAAAATTTTTCAACTTACTATTCATCATAATTCAGGAGAAATAAATATGTCAGATATTCAACAGAAAGATGGAGATACGTATAATGTTGGACAAGCTGGAGCCGTAGGGAAGTATTCTAGATCAGATGGAAATACATTTATTCAATCTGAACAGAAACAAACTCTTGCCGAAGCAGCAATGGAGATTCAGAGTCTTCTTAAGCAATTGGAACAAACTAATCCGACTGCTACTGAAACTGACAAGGTGGCTTACGTGAACGATGAAACTACTCCTAGTTTCAAGCGTCGTGTTGTTGGTGCTTTATAGGCGGGTGGTGAAACTGCAATTGAAGAGTTTTTGGACAATCCGTATGTCAATGTCGGTAAAGCTGTTATTAAAGGCTGGATGAAGCCAGAATAATTGAGTGCGATCGCTTTAGCTGTTGAAAGTGCGCTCCTTGTTGATTAAACTTTGGCTGTTGAAAATGCGATTAGTTTGGCGTTTAAAAGTGCGATCGCCTGACATAAACTCAAAATTTAAAACGCGATCGCTCCTCATTATGGAGAAGTTGATGTTCTATTTGTCATAATTATAAGGTCGTGTCCTTTGTAGGAACAATTAATATGTCTTCCTTGTCTAGACAAATTTTACAAACGGTAGAAGTATTACCGACGGAAGATCAGCATCAGGTGTTGAGTTTTGTGGAATCTCTTCGGAAAAAACGTCAGGAAGCAATCACTACGTCCCTAGAAACCAATTCCCCCTCGTTTTTTGAGGTGGCTCAAGCTTCAATTGGAGTAGGGGAAGGGCCAGGCGATCTTTCCACTAATCCTGATTATATGCAGGGCTATGGTCAGTAATGCACTATGAGGTAATTGTTGACACAGGGATTTTACTGGCTTTGATTGACCGCAATGATAGCCACCATACTTGGGTAACAGAACGATTAAAAGAGATTGCTCCTCCATTACTGACTTGTGAAGCGGTGATTTCAGAAAGTTGGTTTTTGTTGCAACGGGTAAAGAGGGGGCGAAAAGTTTTGCTGCAATTGCTAGCCCAGAAACAGATCATTATTCGGTTTGATTTGGATGCGGAGTTGGTGACAATAATGGCATTATTAAGTCGCTATCAATCAGTACCAGTTTCTTTAGCGGACGCGGAGTTAGTACGAATGTCGGAGCTATATCCTAATAGTCTGATTTTTACTCTCGATAGCGATTTTCTCGTTTACAGAAAGAATCGTGATCGCCAAATTTCTTTGCTTATGCCTCCATCATCTTATTGATTAAACCTTAAAACCGTGATTCCTTTGGCTTGTGAAAATGCGATCGTTTTGGCTGTTGAAAGTGCGATCGCTGTCATCTTGTTGATTGAACTTTCAAAATGCGATTATGTATAATTCAAAATATTATTAACTAGATACAAAATCTCGATAAAATGGAGATAGAATGGGACAATAATAAAGCTGCTTCAAACTTGATCAAGCATAAGATTGATTTTGAAGATGCAAAAAATATTTTTCTAGACCCCAACCGTCTGGAAAGAGAAGATAAACGTGATTATGATGAAACTAGAATTCAAGTAATTGGTATAGTTAATCAAGTAGTTTTATTTGTCGTCTATACCAAAAGAAACGGCAGATATCGCATTATTTCAGCAAGGAGAGCCAATAAGAATGAACAACGACAATATTGCCAGAGTTAGACTTGATCCCAGAAATGTTAGTCATGGCAAGACAGATTGGGAAAAAGTTGAAGCAATGACTGAGGAAGAAATTGACAAAGCAGCCGAAGCAGATTCGGACTGTCTCCCCTTATCTCAACAAGAATTAAATGAGTTTCGCCGTATATCAATACAAGTGTGAATCTTGTAGTTCGATCGCTATCTTCTTATTGATTAAACTAAAAGTGCGATCGCCGTCTTCTTATTGATTAAAAATCAGGCAATTTGCGCTGAGGTACGGGGCTGAATTCTTTGAATAATCTCATCACGGTTTGGTAACGTTTTCAGATCATAAATTGCTTGAAGATTAAGCCAAGAAGCCGCATCACCACTAAAATAGCGGGCTAATCTTTCTGCCGTATCAGCAGTAATAGAACGACGTTCTTTAATAATTTCGTGCATACGAGACGCAGGAACATTTAAGGCCAAAGCTAAAGCATTGACGCTCATATTAAGCCCACATTCAGCAGGTTAAATTGTAAAATGTTATTTTAATCTAAATGAAATTAAGGTAAGCAAAATGAAAAAAGAAATGCAAATAGATGTTCAAGATATAGACCATTTGGGAATAATAGCAGGAATCATAGACGAAATAGG
>JANNLO010000120.1:0-3309 GCA_031396835.1 Snowella sp. SOY_38_metabat_116 | reverse complement strand
CTTAATCGACAATCTTTATCAGATTTCACGCGAGTTATTTGTTCCTGTTATTCGCCAATTTATTCTTGAACATCATGCCAATATGGCCTTCTCTTAACCGTCTAGCACATTTTTTCATTTTTGACAATGCGTAACTCCTATAATAACAAAAATTTTCCAAGGCGTTCCACCGTCTGGAACCCACCAAGTGTAATGATAGCGACTATTTCGAGATGGCGTATTTTGAATTTTTCCTGAATTTTCATCAAGATTCCCTTCCGCTATTTTCATTTTTCTTAGTCGAGGAATCACTTTTTCCATCCGACTAATTTCTTCCAAAGAAGCATAAATTGATAGTCCGCAAGCCTGACATTCTGTTATATTTTCAGGACATTGTTTTCCTTGATTATTTTCTCTCCACTATAAAAAATCTTGTGATTGGGGTAACTCGTGATCTTTTTCAACAAATCGATAAAATTTTCCAGATGGATTTAACGCTGTGAGTGGCGGACAATTTTCAGGAAAATATTCTGGCCACTGTCTATAATTCATAATTTCAAGAACACTACAATGATGGTATCAAATCAATATAACAATGCCTACAAAGCTTGCGATCGCAGCCAGGCAATCGGTAAATAGAGCATCTTCTTAGGCGTTGGCACAAAAGCACGTTGATCAAAAACATTATAATTATTCGCCTCAATCACATCCAAAATTCCCTGATATAACATCAAAGCCGTCCACACAGGCCAACGAGAATCTCGATTTAAAGCCCGAATCCCCCGTTCCGCAGACTCATAATACTTTTTGGCCCGTTGAATTTGGAACTTCATTAAACCCTGCCAACGCTCATCATTGACCCCTTTTAACAAATCCGCTTCCGTGTAATTAAACAAAGCCAAATCTTCTAAAGGTAAATAAATTCGTCCCCGTTGAGCATCTTCTCCCACATCTCGCAGAATATTCGTTAGCTGATTTGCAATGCCTAGCGCGATCGCCTCTTCCTGGGGAATATAAAGCGCATCCGACTGCCAAGGCGTAGGACTACAACTCGTATCCACTCCCAAAACAGAACTAGACATCAAACCCACCGTTCCCGCCACGCGATAACAATAGAGGTCTAAATCTTCAAAGGTTTCATAACGACTGCGGTATAAGTCCATGCGTTGTCCCGCGATCATATCCCGAAAGGGCTGGATATCCATCGGGAAACGTTGAAAAGTATCCACCAAGGCAACATCTGCATCATCCGAGGCATGACCTGCAAAAACGGATTCTAAATGGCGTTCCCAATTATCCAAAGTTTCTGGCGTGGTGAATTCCGCTTGCGGGCCATCGACTAGCTCATCCGTGCGACGACACCAGACATAAATAGCCCAGATCGCCTTCCGTTTAGCTAGAGGCATTAACAATGTACCCAAATAAAAAGTCTTGGCATATTGAGCCGTAACTTGACGACAGAGTTCGTAAGCCTCATCAAGAGAGGCCAAAGTTTTCGCAGATGGAGATGATTTAGGCAATTGCAACATTAAAGGCGGACGATATTCAGAGGTCAATGACCAGTTATCGAAGCCGATGACTGAGTTTTTAGGAGTTGTTTGACCGTTAGCCATTTAGCATTGTCTCATTCAAGATGTCGTTTTGTCAGTGAAAATCGGTTAACTCGATTTTTTTGGGTTTTCGGTTGAGATTTTTTTAAACTAGAGATGGCGATTTAGGAAGAATTTGCTTCATAATCGGCGAATAATCTTCTCCCACGACTTGTGCCGCTTGTTTACCCGATAATACGGCTCCTTCCATGCTACCTAAATACTTTTGCATGGTGAAATCTCCTGCTAAGTAAAAATTGGCAATAGAAGTGCGTTGGTCGGGGCGACAATCTTGCCGTCCAGGAGTAGCTTTATAAACTGATCGCGGCGTTTTAACCACATGGGATTTGAGTAATTTAGTTGGATTCTCGCCCGTAAAGTCCTGGGGAAAGAGTTTTTTTAGTTCGTCCAAGGTCGCCGCAATAATTTCTGCATCAGATTTATTAATCCAATCTTGGGCGGGAGCTAAAACTAGTTCCAACATTGAGCGATCAGGATTGCTATATTCTTTGCAGGTATTACTCATGTCAGCATAAACACTTAATAAAGGCGATCGCGAAAAAAGCAGATGATCAATGTCGGTTAATTTGCGGTCAAACCAAAGATGAAGATTAATCACAGGAACACCCTCCAAACCTTGAATCTTTTTAAATTCAGGTAATTCACGCCAAACTTCGGGAACAATTGTTTTTAATGGATCAACGGGCATCGCTGAAATATACAAATCCGCCGTAAAAATTTCATCGGGCGCACCGTCTAATCCTCGAATCAGAAACCCTTTTACTGTTCCGTCATCATTCAGTAAAATTTCTTTTAAAGGCGAATTTAAACGAACTTCTCCTCCTCTTTCGGTAATGTAATCGACTAAAGGTTCGCATAATCTTTCTGTTGGAGAACCATCTAAAAAAGCCATTTTTGAGCCATTCTTTTCTTGTAAAAAACGATTCAATGCGGTCAATAAAATAGTGGCAGAAATTTCATCAGGATTAATAAAATTTAACGCCTTTGCCATCGCAATAAAAACTTCTTTTTCGACTCTTGGCGGAATATTTTGTTTTTTCATCCACTCCGACCAAGTATATTTGTCCATTGCTTCAACATAACTTTGTCCCTGAAGAATGGCAGGCAATAACCCCAAACCAAATCTAATTTTTTCAGGCCAAGTTAACATATCATTGTTGCGAAGAATGGCAACTAAACCATTAATTGGTGCAGGAATATCAGGAAAATCAAAACGAGAATAAGTTCCAGGTTTTTCGGGTTGATTGAAAATCATCGTGTGTTCTTTCCATTGCAGACGATCTTCGATGCCTAATTCCTTAAATAACTGCAACATATTGGGATAGGCTCCAAAAAAAATATGGAGTCCCGTTTCATACCAGTCTCCCTCTTCATCTTTCCAAGCCGCAATTTTGCCACCCAAAACATCTCGACGTTCTAACACTATCGGGGTAAATCCTGCGTCGGCTAAATATTTGGCGCACGATAGTCCCGCTAAACCCGCTCCGGCGATCGCAACTCGCATTGATAATTCCTTCTGTCTTTAGGTTTTTGAATCACTCTGAACTATTATACGTTACATTTTGTAACATTATTTTAGCCCGCATTCAGCAGGTTATTTAAGACAAAAAATAATATTGCCGAGAAGAGGAACCAAGAAACTGCAAAATCAAATTTTGTTTAGGCGTGAGTGGGATAGAAGACTTAACCCCATTGATAAAGACAAGATGAACAGACTGAA
>JANNLO010000118.1:0-3130 GCA_031396835.1 Snowella sp. SOY_38_metabat_116 | reverse complement strand
GTTGAAGAATCCCACTCTCCTAGCGTTTGGTATTGGTTTAACCTTACGGCCAGTGGTGTTTCCAGACTGGTTAAATGTGTCCCTTAATGGCATTGCTTGGAGCATGATTATGTTGTCCTTAGTGCTGATGGGTATTCGCTTACAGCAATTAGATTCTTGGAAAAGTCTCAAATCTTCCTTTGCGGCAGTGGCCATTAAAATGTTTTTAGTCCCTCTCTTTATTGCGATGCTACTAACCACTTTGGGTTTAGATGGCCCCCCGCGCTTGGTATTAGTCCTTCAAGCTGCCATGCCCTCGGCCTTTGCTACCTTACTTTTGGCAGAAACCTACAATTTAGATCGGAATTTAGTTGTAACCGCATTAGGGGTCAGTTCTCTTGCGTTATTATTAATGTTACCTTTCTGGCTGTGGGGATTCGCTACCTGGTAATGTTTCAGTAGAAAGTCATTTTTCCATAAAATTCTGAGAATCCTTTATTTAAAAAATCTTCTAAAAAAGCATGATGCGTCAAATTTTGGCCTGTTTACCCCTAGTTTTAAGTATTGCCTTAAGTGGTTGTGATACCAAACAGCTTAACTCCAACTCTTCTAACTCCTCCAATAAAACGTTACGAGTGTGGTGGAGTGAAGGCTACTATCCAGAGGAAACGGAAGCCATTAAATCGGTCGTTAATACTTGGAAAACTCAGACTAAATCGGAAGTTGAGTTAACTTTTTATAGTGAAAAAGATCTGATCCAACAAGCCCAAAACGCGATCGCAGCAGGGAACCCTCCAGATATTATTTACGGTTATAGTATTAGCTTGGGAATTGTCCCCCAATTAGCCTGGAAAGGTCAACTCGCTGATGTCTCTAGCATTATTACCCCCCTAGAAAAAGACTATAGCCCCGAAGCCCTAAAATCAGTTTTTTATTTTAATAACCAAGACAAAAAACGTTCCTACTATGCCGTCCCCCTTTCCCAACAAACCACCCACATTCATTATTGGAAAGATATCCTAGAAGAATCAGGGTCTAAATCCACCGCAATCCCGAAAGACTGGGCTGGATTTTGGCAATTTTGGCAAACAGGGCAAAATAATCTACGAAAAAAAGGAATAACCCAGATCTATGCCTTCGGTTTACCCATGTCCACAGCAGCGACAGATACCTTTACGATTTTCGAGCAATTTCTAGAAGCCTATAACGTTCAACTCCTAGACGATCAAGGTAATCCTCGTTTTGAACAGCCGGAAGAGCGTGCAAAAATCATCCAAGCCCTCAAAGCCTACACTCAACACTACACCCAAAACTATGTCCCACCAGGCGCGAGTACCTGGGGAGATCCCGATAATAATGTCACTTTTCTCAGTCAATTAATCTTAATGACTCTCAATGGTTCCATGTCAATCCCCGGCTCCCAACGGCAAGATGAAGCTACCTATCATGAGCGGATGCGTACTATTCCTTGGCCCACCAAACCCGATGGTTCACCAATGCGCCATGTTACTTCTGTCAAACAGGTAGCGATTTTGGGAAACAGTAATCATCTGGATCAAGCGAAAAGTCTCGTTGCTTTTTTAGTTCAGCCCAAGAATCTCAATGCCTATGTAGAGGGTGCCCAAGGTCGCTTTTTCCCCGTCATGCCTGCTATGTTAAAACGCCCCTTTTGGACAAATCCCAAAGATAACCATATTTTTGTGGCAGCACAACAATTTCAAAATACTGTCCCTTCCTCCTACGTTACCCTGAATCCAGCCTATAGTGAAGTGCAATCTCAAAATATTTGGGGAGAAGCCATTTATCGGATTGCCGTAGAGAAGGTTCCCGTAGAAAAAGCAGCAGACACGGCGATTAGCAAAATGCAAACAATTTTCACCGAGTGGAAATAGGGAAATTAATGTTCAAGGGATGGCAACGAGTAGAGAAGTATTTTCTTTTGGCGGCCTTGTTGCTGGTGAGCCTCTTGTCTTTTGGGGTTTATGTCAACTTGCGCCAAGCAGCAATTCCTGTCACCCTCAGCCGACTAGAACGAGCTGCTGATCTTAAAACCTATCAACTTAATCGCTGGTTTGCGGAGGTCAAAAGTAATTTTGTTGAAGATGTAGAAGATGCCAGCCTATTAGCCAATGCAACAACCTTACTGACAACGCCTCTAAAAATCAAACCTGAGTATCAGCAAGCCTATGCCGCACTCAAAGCAAAATTCAACCGATCCGAGAAAAATCGACGCACGACATCGATCCTCACAAATGGCGGTATTATCGTTTTTTCTACCGATCCAAGCCGCGAGGGTCAATATCAACCCCTCCAAAACACGACAACCTATTTCACGTTAAATAATATTGATAATATTGTTCCTAATCTTTATGAATCATCCCTGACTCGCGAATCCACGATCACCTTTGCAACTCCCTTGTTTAGCCCCGAAGGCCGACGGATGGGGGCTTTAGCAGTAGATCTCAATCTTAAGGAACTTGACTTTCTAGTTCGTGAATCCATTAACACGTTAGAAGAGTCGGCTAATTCTGCTAATTATCTCGGAAAAACGGGAGAAAGCTATTTGGTCGGTCGTTTGTCGTTGGTTGCTAATTCTTTCTTAGCAGCACAGAATCCAAACCCTGTAGAGGATAAAAAAGCTTCTTCTTCCCCTAAAGAAATCTCAAAAAGCGATAATTCCCTTAAGCAAGAGCCAATTCGAGCCATTGAAAGCTATGGCATAACGCGAGCATTACAAGGACAAAACGGGACTGGATTGTATTTAAATTACAATAAAATTCCTGTTTTAGGTTCTTTTCGTCGGATTCCCCAATATAATCTGACTCTTTTGGTAGAGGTTGCCCAATCGGAAGTATTTGTTAAGGCTCAACGATCTGCAAGTCTTATTTTTGTAGGAGGTTTAGGTCTTAGCGCAATGGTTTCAGTTACTACTATTCTACTCAGGAAATTTCCCAAAAACAAAGTTCTTCCTCGTAAGGGGAATTTATGAATTTCTCCTCCCTAAAGTACGATAGGAGTTACGCATTGTCAAAAATGAAAAAATGTGCTAGACGGTTAAGAGAAGGCCATATTGGCATGATGTTCAAGAATAAATTGGCGAATAACAGGAACAAATAACTCGCGTGAAATCTGATAAAGATTGTCGATTAAG
>JANNLO010000079.1:0-22118 GCA_031396835.1 Snowella sp. SOY_38_metabat_116 | reverse complement strand
ACAGACCAGACCTAAAACAATTTACCTTAAGTTTATTAACAACAGGAGAAGAAGGAATACCATTATTTATGCAAGTGGGAGATGGCAATAAACTTGACTCCCAAGCTTTCCCTGAGATGATTAAAGCATTAAAGCTTTGTGTTTGTTAGCGAAAAAGTATTGGCAACTCAGATAAACCTTCAAAAAATTTGAAAATCAAAAAAGAAGAGGATCAACAACAACAAGAAATTTATCGTCGCTAATACCTCACCTTTAAACAATATTATTTTAAGCATTAGGATTAGTATTACTAAACTAATACTCCTAAAGAACCTCCACCAGCTGAAGCAAAAGCTGAAATTAATGAGATAAAAAAGAGCCACCAAGAAGCAATTGCCGCAGTCTTGCGAGTTTCTTCCATACGTTGCTGTGTCTCTTGTTTAACTTGTTCAAGCCGTAATTGTGCCTGTTGTTGTATACGTTCTGCTCGATGAAGTAGGCGATCACGAGAGCTTTCAATCTGACTAATAATACGCTCAGCATCTGCTTGAGAAATATCATCACGAGAACTAAGAATACTCATCAAAGTATCACGGTCAATATGTGAAAAGCGATCGCGCAGAGCCTCAAAACCCGCTTCAGGATCAGCAAACACAGTACGCAGATCGTGCTTGATGCCATCGTAATTGAGTTCGGGGCGGTCTAAACCATTGAGATAATCACGGATTTTAGCGAAAATGCCATCAATTGTTGTCTGAATCCGATGTTGAACACTCTGAATTTTTTCGAGGAACTGTTCCCGAACAACAAGAATTTGATCAATAATTCGCTCTACATCTTTTTCAGAAATATCCTCTCGCTGGGACAAAAATGCCACCAAAGTATCTCGGTCAAAATGCGATAAACGGTCTTTTAAGTTTTCAATTCCACCGCGAGGATCGTTTAGCAAAAGTTGTATATCTCGTTGTATCCCTTCTGGATTTAGCTCTTCCTTATCAGTTGATCGGAGATAATTCGCAATCATTCCTTGAAATTCTTGAGCTTTTTCTTGAGTTCTTCTTGCTAAACGACGAGGAGCTTTAACAACACTACGAACTTTATCTAGCACTTGATCAATTGTCTGATTGACTTGAGCTTCGCTTAAATCTTTTCGTTGGCTTAATAGTTTTACTAAAGTATCTCTGTCTAGTGCAGCTAACCGTTGCTTGATAGCCTGTGTTCCCACTTTAGGATCTGCTAATAAGATCGTTAAATCTCGATTAATGCCTTCAGGATTGAGTTCTTCTTTTCCTGTGCTACGCAAATAATCTGAAATAGCTGAAGTAAAATCTTCATACTTATGTTTAGCACTGTCAACTAAATACTTTGGTGCATAACGGATACGGCTCCAAGTTGTTTCTATTTCACTAGTAATTTGCTCAGCTTGTTCCTCAGTAATATCATTTCTTTGACTTAGCAATTGTACTAAAGTATCTCTATCAAAATGAGATATTCTTGTCTTCAAAGCAGCAGTTCCCGCATCAAAATCATCCGTTAGTAGCTTTAGTTCCTGTTGAATAGATTCTGGATTCAGTTCTTCTTTACCTGTATCCCGTAAATAAGCTTGAACCTTAAGCCATTGCTGCTCAACTTTAGCTTTAAGTGCAGCTTGTAGATCCTGAGCTTCTATAAGAATCTGTTCTTTCGCTATTTCTAATTCGTTAGTATAAATTGAAGCTTCAACTGGTAAAAAATCTTCCCTTTGGGATAAAAGATGTTCAAATGTTAAGCGATCAAGCTTAGTTAAGCGAGCATTAAGTTGTTCAAAATCTGCATCAGAATCTTCAAGAATCGGTTTAAAATTAATCTGGACCTTATCAGCAGTTAGATCTTCTTTGGGAGTATTCATTAAATAATGTTCTACTTTTGCTTGCAACGCGATTTCCTTTTCCTGTTCTTGTAGTTCTATTGCAATTGACAAACATTCTTGACGAATTTCCTCCAGTAAATCAGCAATCACGTAAATTTTAGTCTGCGTCAGAATGCCCTTTTCTTGGAGCAACTTCGTAAAATCAGCGCGATCAATTTGCTCTAATTCGTACTGAATAACGCCAGCATCAGCTTGTGGATCATAAAGTAAGTCTCGAAATTCTCGATACAAATTTTCTCGACTTAATTGCCAAGGATGAGCATTGTGGAGGTAGTTTTCAACATCAATTTTGATAGAACTAAAAGGTTTGTCGGTATTCCCTTGCGTCAGAAGTTTGTCTTTTTGTTCGCCCAATTTACCTTTCAACTTTTGGAATTGACCCGTAATTTTTTCAACATCCAAATCAGAAAGATCAGTTCGCTCTACAACTATCCCAATCAAACTTTTGAGTCCAAATTTTACTGCTTGAGATACTATTCCTGAAGAATCAGAATCTTTACTATTGCTGAGTTCCTTGACAAATTGATTGAGTTTTTGCGTGAGTTCATTCCCTGATAGTTGCTCAGGAGTAGCTAGTTTAAAATAACTTGTAAATTCAGTAAAAGGATCTTCTTTCTGAGACTGTTTTAGAGTTTTATTCCACACCATCTCAAGTTGATCTGCCAAACGGTTGACTTCTCTTTTTGATAAATCGCTGCGGTTACTAATTAAATCTACAAAAGTCTGGCGATCAATATTTTGTAAACTATCTTTACTAACGACTTCTTGAAGATTAGGATCGCTCAATAAACTTTCAAAATCAGAACGAATTTTATTCCAGTCCAATTCTTGGGAACGGAGACTTTCTAGATAATCCTGAACATTTTCTTTAAGACTAACTGGATCAAGTCCTGCTCCTAATTCACGACGTACTGCTGCTGCTGCTGCTTCTGCTGTATTAACAACTTGCTGATTGAGAGCTTTTCCTCCAATGACTGTAGAGGCGGTTGAGAGTAGAGCTTGAAAGCCAGAAGTCGCCGTACTAACAACCGATCCAACCAAAGAACCAATTCTAGTTGAACCAAACCAAATTAGAAGTGAAAGATAAGTTGCCCAGATTACTAAACCTACAATTCCACCCGATAGAGGAGATGCTAATAAGCTTAGTTTCACAGCACATAAACTTGCTAAAAATAGAACAATAGAAACGGTAATTAAAGTTCCAAGACCAATATAGAAACTGATCTTACGAACACTACCGCCAAAACTTTTAGATTCTGAATGAGGTTGCAACTCAGAATTTGAAGAAGGGCTTCCTAGTAAAGAAAACCAAGTAGCAATACCTAGATTAGTTAACAGTAATTGAAAACCAAAAGCTAATAATACTCCTGAGATTAAAGCGGTAAAAAATTGAGGGCCACTAAATACTAGGGCAGCATTTTCTGCGGCTGTTGGTTCTAAAGAAGTGTCGATGGGGACTTGTGCTAACCAGAAAGCTTGAACACTTAGTTTGGTTAATAGCAGATTGCTTAAAAACATAGATTTACCTGTCCAACTTATAAAATATTTATAGAGTACTTACTTAAAAACTATTATTAAGCTAACTTAAATTCATCAATAATTTAGAACTACTTCTGAATCAGTTTAGTTGTCTTATTGGGTGAACTAATGGCCCACCCTTTTTCTTCTGATGATACTAGAACATATTTATTTTTACAATAGATTTTATTGGTTTACAAATCAAATTGCTTAAATAAGTCCTACACCTTTTCCTCGATTATCGCTTTCCGAGGTTAGTTTGCCCGTTTCATCTGTTTGATTGATTTCTGCTAATTCTTCTATGCGTGTAGAAACATCCTGCTGAGTTTGTAATTCTGCATCGCCAGGTGTTTCATAATAGATTTCAGGCTCTACTGCATAATTATTGAGTAAACCTTCTTTATCTACGGTATAACCACCAGTTGTGTCCATATCTTCGTCAGATTTTGGTAGTTGCTTATAGTCTTCTCCTTCTCGTTCCTTACGAGCCGCTGTTTCAGCAGGAATAATACCCCGATCATAGGTATCTGTTTCAACACTCTTAGCATTACTTTCTGGTTCATAATTTTCGGTTTTCATACCAATCTTCTCTACTAAACTAGTTTTTATCTATCACCCACTAGTATTTAATAGATCAGACTGAAATTCGTCTATCTTTAGGTTTGTCTATGGCAATTCTTTCTATTTATTTAGATACATTTATCTTAGATCTCTCTCGTGCGAAAGAAAGTTTGAAAATAGAATCTTCAATTTTTTTAATGTCTGAAGATCAAAAATCGCTCTAGTGAAATTTCTAATAGATAAATTATATTTATTATTTAACTTTATTTTTATTAAATATTAAGTGGAAATTTGCTGATTCAAAATATCAAATTTGACAATTTTATTTAATTCTGAAAAGTTTATCGGTTTAGCAACACATCCAATTATGTTGAAATAAGATTTTTCCATTGCTATTTTTATTTGATCGGAATTGTTGAAAATGATAACAGGAATTACTTTAAAGTTAGGATTAATTTGTAATTCTATTAAAAATTCTATCCCATTCATTTGAGGCATAAAAAAATCTAACAAAATCAGAAAATCATTTTTAATAATTGGAAGTTTATAAGTTTTTATACGAATTAGATCGAGTGCTTCTAAGCCATTTCCTGCAAGATGGAGAGGATTAATAACCTGATTTTTTTTGAGCATTCTTTGAATAGCCATAACATCGATGAAATCATCTTCAACTAATACAATTTCGAGCATTTTTTAGTTCCATTACTATGGTTTTCGTTCCCAGAATAACAGACAAATGTGTGAGATCACGTATAAGCAAGAGTTCTATTTCTAGATAATGTATAGTTTGCTTGAAAAACTTAATTGTTTGTCTGATTTACATTCAATAGAGATTTTTTAACCGTTAGAATTTTTAGGCCAAGTGAAGTAAAAAGTTGCCCCCGCACCTTCTTCAGATTTTAGCCAAATTTTTCCGCCTTCTGTTTCCACAATCTTTCTAGCGATCGTAAGCCCAATACCCGTATTTTCTTTAACATCGCGGGCAAATACGGTTTGGAATAAGATAAAAACTTTTTTATGAAAATCTTGTGCAATTCCAGGCCCATCATCGGTAATCGCAAATTGGTAAAAGTTACCTTGATCTTGTACCGAAATTTGAACGCATCCAACGGGACAATAATGA
Organism: Snowella sp. SOY_38_metabat_116; assembly: GCA_031396835.1. Classification (GTDB taxonomy): domain Bacteria; phylum Cyanobacteriota; class Cyanobacteriia; order Cyanobacteriales; family Microcystaceae; genus Snowella. The sequence goes on along the minus strand of JANNLO010000079.1, from coordinate 17,028 downwards.
TGTTTGATAGCATTGTCGATCAGGTTAGAAAATACTTGTCTTAACAATCTTTTTTTTGCTCTCAAGATTGGCATTTCTGGACTAATTTTAATGGTAAAAGAAGACGGAGGAGCCAGCGTTTTAATTATCTCTTTTAATAATTCTTCCACATTAAATGTTTCTAAAAATGAGTGAGAACGTCCAATACGAGAATAGGCCAAAAGACCATCAATTAGTGATTGCAAGCGATAAACTCTTTCTCTTAATAATTGCATCTGTTGGGAGCTTTCTTGCGGAAGTTTTTCTGCTAAGTCTTCTTCGATCCATTCTGACAGATTAGCGATCGCCCGTAGAGGAGCTTTAAGGTCGTGGGAAGCAACGTAAACAAACTGATCAAGCTCTTGATTTTGTTTTTTTAAAGAATGATTTGTGGTTGCTAAAACTTTACTCAAATAGGTCAATTCCTCGGTGCGCGCTTGCAATTCAGCTTGAGCTTTTTTACTGCCAGAAATATCTCGAATAATGGCGATCCAATATCCATCTAAATCTATTTGGCTGACCGATATTTCAATTGAAAAAGGATTACCCGATTTGTGATAACCGATTGTTTCCCAAGAATGTTCTAAGCTCAAAAAAAGATTAGCCAACAAGTCAATATTTTTCAACTTATTTTGTTCTGAACTGAGGGGATTTATTAACAATAAAGCAAGTTTTTGACCAGCGATCTCTTCAGGTTCATAACCGAACATTTTAGTCGCCGCTAAATTAAAAGTTTCAATATTACCCTGCTGATTAAACGTTACAATACTATCGACAATATTGGTAGTAATTAATTCGATTAACGATTTACTTTTCCACAATTGTTGTTCACGAATAGTTAGTTCTTGAAGCAGTTGATTAAATAAACAAATTGCAATACTACAAGCAATAATACTAACTAAAGAGGCTGTAAGTTGAACACAAATGATAGTAAATTTAACTTTTTCGCTGCGATTTTTGTAAACATCAAGCAATATTTGCTCTTGAGATTTAAGATTATCTAACGAAGTCCGAAGAGCGTCCATAGCTTCTTTTCCTTGAGCAAGTAAACTATTAATTTGAGAAGAAGAATTACTGTTTATTGGTTTTTGATCAATCAAGATTAGCCATTGTTTAAGAATCGTTAATTGTTGTTGAGTAAGTTTTTTGATTTCCTTTATTTTTTCGGATTGTTGTGGCTTTGATATTAATAGTTGTTCAATATTATCTAGAGAAGATTCTATTGTTGCGATCGCTTGATTATAAGGATATAAATATCTTTTTTCATTGCTAATAGTGTAGCCTCGTATTCCAGTTTCTGCATCAACTAATATTTGTAATAAGTGATTACTCTTAGCAATAATAGCTTCTTTATTAGCCATTTGATAATTCACATTAAAAAATGTTTGTCGCAACCAAATCCAAGATCCTAAAGTTAACATTAAACAAATGGCTGGCAGCGAAATAATAATAGCTCCCCGATATTTAATAGGCAGTTTCAGCCATAAATTACTACTTTTTTTCACACCAAAAATACTTGACATTTTATGGATCTAACTCTCTTATTCAATCTTATTCCCTCTATCTTTTTGTATGTTAACAATGATTAAATCAAGCTTCATAAAAATAGAAAATCATAAAAATCAATATTTATAGCCTAAACTTATTAATCTGCTTTTGTACTCTCTCAAAGTAGATAGCTTACAGCTTTACTATTCTAATATATTGGGTCTTATTAACCAAGTAAATCGAAATGTACTTCCTTTACCTTTTTCAGACTCTACTTGCACTTGTCCTCCTTCAGTTTCTATGATTTTTTTGACAATAGATAGCCCGATTCCAGTGTTTTCTTGAGAGTCTTTTGTTTTCAAAGTTTGAAAAATTTCAAAGATTTTTTCGTGGTACTTCGGATCTATTCCAGGTCCGTCATCGCTGACTATAAATTCATAATAATTCTCTCTTTGATACGCCGAAATTTTAACCTGTCCATCAGAACGTTCGTGGTGTTTAATCGCATTATTGATAAGATTCGTAAAAACCTGATGTAAGAGAATGCGTTTGGTAATAAGTTGGGGCATTTGGGGTTGTACTTCAATCTTAAAACTAGGCGGTGGAGCTAACGAATCAATAATCTCTTCAATCAATTGCCCGACATTTACTCTTTCGGCTCCCATTTCGGAACGATCAGCACGAGAGTAGGAAAGTAGTCCATCAATTAGTGCTTCCATTCGACAAACTCGCTGTTGTAGAAGTCTCATTTGTTCTTGGTTTTCTGGAGGTAGTTGCCCTTCTAGATCTTCTTCTATCCACTGTGAAAGATTGGCGATCGCTCTGAGTGGTGCTTTGAGATCATGGGAAACCATGTAGGCAAATCGATCTAGTTCCTGATTGCGTTTATTGAGCAGTTCTGTGATCTCTGTTAGCGTTAATTCAATCTGTTTTTGTCGTTCAATATCAACTGCTGAACCGACCCAACGTAAAGGGTTCTGCTGCTCATCATAGGTTAAAAGTGCGCGGCTAATATACCAGTGATACTGACCGTCTGCTCTCTTCACTCGATGAGTAAATTCATAGCATTGCCCAGTTTGTACCGCATGATTCCAGCAGTTAATAGTTTCCTTAAGTTCCTCTGGATGAATCAAGTCTGTCCATCCTTCCCGATTCACATATTCTAAATCCATACCCGTATAATCTATCCAAGTTTGGCTAACAAAATTCATTGTGCCATTAGGTTCTGCTGTCCAGAGTAACACAGGAACATTGTTCGTTAGATCCTGTAAAAATAGTTCTTTTTCTCGCAATACGGCTTCAGTTTCTTTGCGATCACTAATTTCAGTGCTAAAAATAGAGACTCCATTCTCAGAAGGATAAACACGAATTTCAAACCATTTCTGCGAAGCTGGATAAAGGTATTCAAATTTGGCGATCACTTGCTCTGTTATTGCCCTTTGTACTTCATGATAGAAGAGAGTATTAACAACATCAGGAAATAGCTTCCAAATATTTTCTCTTAACAACTGTTCCGTTGGTATTTGTATCAATTCTGAGACGTGATCATTAACATAAATAAAATTTCCCTCTGCATCTAATGTTAAAAATAAATCATTAATCTGGCTCAAAATATTTTTTAATTGTTCACTTGCAGCTTCTGCCTCTATTCTTAATGCTTGTTCTCGCAAAGCCGCTTCTTGTCGTATTGTCACCATTTTTAGTGTTGCTTCCACTCGTGCTATTAATTCGCGGGCAGAAAAAGGCTTAACTAAATAGTCATCGGCTCCAGCGTTTAATCCTTCTATACGAGACTCTTCTCCCGCACGCGCAGACAAAAGAATGACTGGAATATCTTGCATTATTGGATCTGCTCGCAATATTTGCAATAACCCAAAACCATCTAGTTGAGGCATCATTACATCTGAAAGAACCAAGTCGTAAAACTGTCGCTGAATCATAGACAAGGCTATTATTCCATCTGATGCTGTCTCGACTTCATACTTTTGATCTGAGAGTAATCGTTTCACATAATTGCGCATATCTGCATTATCATCGACCAGAAGAATGCGAGTAGAAGAAGACTTTTTAGAGTTAATTAAAGACTGATTTTGGCTAACAGAAGACAAAGAAGTAACTGTCTTAATATTATTTTCAGGGAGCCAACGCAAAGCTTCTTGTATATAGCTTGTTATCCCTCCAGTATTAGTGATATTAGCATTAATATTTATAGTTGTACTAATATGATCTTTGGGGAGATGAGCCGTTCCAGTAGGAATAGAAACGATGAAACTTGTTCCTTGATCAACTATGCTATTAACTTGAATTGTGCCTCCTTGTAATTTTACTAATTCTTGCACTAACGATAGACCAATTCCTGAACCTTCATAACTTCTTCCTCTGGCTCCTTGTACTCGATGAAATCTTTCAAAAATGTAAGGCAACTCTGCGGCTGCAATGCCAGTTCCCGTATCTTTTACTTGTAGCTCAATGTGATCTTGGCGATCGTGTAGGATAACAGAAATCTCTCCTTCAAAAGTAAATTTAAAGGCATTAGAAAGAAAGTTTAAGACAATCTTTTCCCACATCTGGCGATCAACATAAACTATTGAAGAAAGCGGTGGACAGTCAATATTAAATTGCAAATTTGCTTGCTCAATGACCGAGCGGAAGGCACTAGCAAGTTCTGCGGTAAAAGTAGAGAGATCAATCGGTTCATAAAATGCGTCAACTCGTTCCGCTTGAATTCGAGAAAAGTCGAGTAGAGTATTGACGAGCTTTAATAGACGTTGACCATTACGCTGCATTAGCTCTAAGGAGTGACGAATTTCTGGCAAGATTGCTGTTTCATTCGACAAGAGGTCTTCTAAAGGACTAAGCATTAGTGTTAGTGGCGTGCGAAACTCGTGACTAACATTACTAAAAAAGATGGTCTTGACGCGATCTAGCTCAGCTAAAGCTTCTACCTGTTGACGTTCTTCTTCATAAGCTTGAGCATTGGCAATACTAGCTGTAATTTGAGAAGCAATAAGATCGATAAATTCTCGATAGTTATTATTAAAAAGTCGGAAAGGATTCAAGCCAATAACTAATAGAGCGACTTTTCCCATCTCTCGCAAAGGAATAAGAGGCACAACAATCGCTTGATGAGGCGATCGCGGCCAAGCTCCTGTCGGCAAATCTTTAAAATGTAGCTCTAAATCAGAAACTAAAATAGATTGATTAGTTTTGAGAACTTTTGCAAAAGACCAAATTGAATCTTCTTCAAAGGTAACAGTTTCTGGACAGAGAGAATGGCTTAGTTCAACACCACTAAGTCCCGCTAAAATAGCACTTTGCTTAGAGGAATCGACTAAATAAATCATCGCAAAAGGGAGATCATAAGGGTTTACCTCTAGACAGTTTGCACTTACCATACAAGCTTCATTGAAGGTTTTTGCCTGTGCTGTTTTGCTAGCCAATTCTCGCAACAATGCTAACTGACGCTCAGTGAAAATACGCCGAGTTTCTTCTGTGTTAGCACAAATTATACCGCCTGCTTCTCCTTCATCATTGGGTACAGGACTATAAGAAAAAGTGTAATAAGTCTCCTCAGAAAAGCCATTGCGTTCCATGATCAAGAGCATTACTTCATCGTAAGTACCCTCATTCTTGAACATCGCTGATTCTGATTTAGGCCCAACCTGATCCCATATTTCGCCCCAAATAGAAGACGCTGGTTGACCAAGTGCTGCGGGATGTTTTCCTCCGAGAGTTTCTCTATAAGCATCATTGTAAAGATTGATCAACTCTTGTCCCCACCAAACAAACATTGGTTGACGTGAGGTTAGCATGATTCGTACAGCAGTTTTTAAGCTTTGTGGCCAAGTCTGAACTGAACCGAGTGCAGTTTGTGACCAGTCATGGGACCGCATTAACTCACCCATTTGCCCGCCTCCCGCAAAGAGTTTCTCGTGTTCCGAGGCTTTTATTTGTTGGGTCATAATTCCTGTTTCTTTGTTGAAATTTTGACAATTTGATAGATTCTTTGGAGTAATTGGAAAATGACGCTCACTCACTTAATATGTAATAACCAGACTTAGCAGATTAAGCCTTTAAGAGAAAATTCAATTCTTAAGTTAGAAAACTGTGATTACGGAACCTTGAAAAGCTAAAAAATGATTTTTGAGTAATACACTTTTCGCATTGTTAATAAGTTCTATTTATATCTAAAGTTAGAGACTATGAATACTAATTTTATACCAAAAAAATATTTACACAAGTTTACCAACTTTTCGGTAAATAATTAACTTTTTAAATATGAAGAAAATATCACACTTATCAAGTCATCTTCAAGGATATGAGTAATTTTATATTTTCTCTCACAAGATCTAAATATTCTCTCAAAACAAGCACAAAATCTCTGTCTATAGGCAGACTTTTAGATATTATTTTATTTTTATAATTTTTAGTATTCCAAAAGAGTTATTATATATTCAACGTTAAGCGGAGTTTAGCGAAAACAAGCTTTTAACTAATAATAAAATGAACAAAAATTAGACTTTAATTTAACTTTTAAGACTTTACTATATTTGGAAACAAAACAATGGAAAAAATTCGCGTTATCGTCATTGAAGATCACGAATTAACCCGTCTTGGTTTAGTTGCAACGTTGCGAGATCGAGAAGAAATTGAGGTTGTTGGTGAAGCAGCTAATGGCTATCAAGGACTAAAACTTTTAGAAAAAATTAAACCAGATGTTGCTATTGTTGATATCGGTTTACCCGACATAGATGGTATTGAAGTTGTCAGCCGATTTAAACAAGCTCACCTAGAAGACGAAGAATCTGTTACTAAAATTTTGATGCTAACTATGCACAAAACTCCAGATTCAGTGTTGGCAGCTTTTGCAGCAGGAGCAGATTCTTATTGCATGAAAGATATTAGTGTGGATCGGCTAACAGATGCCATACGTTCGACTGATGAAGGAAATCCCTGGATTGATCCTGCGATCGCCAATATTGTGTTGCTTCAAGTCAGACAAAATCTACCAAAAGCTGAAGAAAAACTAGCAAATAAAACAGAAACAACCCAAACAGTGACTATTCAAGCAAGTGAACCTGAATATCAAAGAATCTTAGAAAATACGCCTTTAACTGCACGGGAGCTAGAAATTCTGGATTTAATTGTAGAGGGCGGTAGTAATGCTGATATTGGCGAAAAACTCTACATTACTGTTGGCACAGTCAAAACCCATGTTCGCAATATTTTAAGTAAACTTTGTGTTGACGATCGTACTCAAGCGGCTGTTCGTGCTTTGCGTTCTGGTTTGGTGGGTTGAACTTCTATCTTTTTCCTAACTACAACTTACTGAAATATATCTCATCAAATTTTTTAAGTTTTTTGTTTAAACACTTTCTTAAAAAGTCAATTTGCATTTTATATCTGTTTAGTTTGGCTAGTTTATTTAACCTTTTTTTTAATTGATAAAACAAAAAACTAGATATTAGCTAACTATAAATTGTTTTATCTTATTTTTAACTTAGCTCATGATTAAATTATCTCTCTAGAAGTGAGAAATCATTATTGTCTTTTCATAAACTCTAACTTTAGATCGATTTAATTGATAACATTTTTAGACTATAAATGATTCAGATAGTTTTTAAGCACATTTTAAACAAGGTCGTTGTAGTTAATAAAAAACACAATGATTAGTAATTTAAAGTCCGCCTTGAAACTTAAATAAAAGTGTGGTGATCACAAAAAATCTCTCTATAAATTCACACTAAACTTTACCTTTCTAAATATTATTATTTTGGAGAACAATTTTTATGAACGTTATTTGCATCAAGTCATTTTTCGGGCAATCAATGCGACTTTTAATCGCAGCTTTTGCTTGTACTTTGGTTCTATTTTCTAACACATTTCCAACTTTTGCTGCAACAAATTCACCCAGTAGTCTTACAAAAGGTGAGACACATTTAAATGAAATTCAGCGACGAACAGATAAAAGCACCTATGATCCTGCAATGTCGATGGGAGAAATTCAAAAGCGATCAGATCCAAAAAGAGGCGGTATTAATGAAGTTCAAGGTGCTGCCGATGCTAATAAGATGAAAACACCTGAGAATTCTCAACAGGAAGTCACTATTCTAGATAATGTTAAAGATATGTTGAAAAAGGTTGAAAAAGAGTAAGGTAATCGTTGATTAATTATCAATCTTATTCTGATCTAGAATTTTGAAAATTTAATGCACAGGTACTTTTGAGTTATGAATGCCTGTGCAAATTTTATGTGTTTTCTTTTAATTAAATAAAAGTTATCATTATCAATATATTAGTATTTCTTTAAATTGAAATAAGGTTAAATCTTTTATAAAATATTTCAGTATGAAATTTGATTTTAAAATATTTATATTTAAACTCCAAAGTTTACAAGATTTATGATCATAAAACGTAAAGATTGGTATTTTTACATTACATTTAAAACACTAAAATCTGATTTGAACTTAAAGAAATAAAAATTTAAATCTAACTTCAAAAACTATATTATTTGACTTTAATTAACACTAAAAATAAATACTAAAAATTTAGGAGTTTTTAAATATTATGCGCTATTTTGTATTAGCAACTGATTATGACGGCACACTAGCAGAACACAGTCAAGTCAGTGAAAAAACCTTGTCTGGTCTCAAGCGTTTACGTGAGTCTGGACGTAAATTGATCTTAGTAACTGGAAGACATTTGGACGATATTTGCAACATTTTCTCCCAGATTGATTGGTTCGATTGTATCGTTGCAGAAAATGGAGCGGTACTTTATTTTCCTGCTACCAAAGAGGAGCAATTATTGGGCGATCGCCCTCCTGAAATTTTTATTGAAGCGTTACAAAAGCGCAATGTTGATATTGGTGTGGGACGTGTAATTGTTTCTACCTGGGAACCTAATGAAACTGTCGTTCTAGAGGTAATTCGCGACTTAGGTTTGGAATTACAGGTCGTTTTTAATAAAGGTGCTGTGATGGTTTTGCCTTCGGGCATTAACAAAGCTTCTGGATTATTAGCGGCTCTGACCCAAATGAACTTATCTCCCCATAATGTAGTTGCGATCGGAGATGCTGAAAATGATCATGCCTTTCTCAATCTTTGCGAGATTTCAGTTGCTGTAGAAAATGCACTGCCCATGCTCAAAGAAAAAGCTGATTGGATTACCCAAAAAGATCACGGAGATGGCGTTATCGAAGTAATTGATCAAATGATCGCGAATGACTTAAAAGAAATAGATATTAAACTTGAGCGAAATAGTATTGTCTTAGGTATTCGTGAAGATGGAACAGAAATCAACTTTCAACCTCAAAGTAGTAGTATTCTCTTAGCGGGAATGTCTGGCGGTGGTAAATCGACTTTAGCGACAGGATTGCTAGAGCAGATAGTTAAAAAAGGTTATCAATTTTGTATTATTGATCCAGAAGGAGATTATGAAAGTTTTGAGAGATCGATCACTCTTGGCAATAGTCAACAAAAACCTAATAATGACTCAATTCTAGAACTCTTAGCAAATCCTAATCAAAACTTAATCGTTAATTTATTAGGAGTAAAGCTAGAGCAACGCCCTACTTTTTTTGCAGGATTACTACGCACATTGTTAGAGATGAGAGCAAAAACAGGTCGTCCTCACTGGATAATAATTGATGAGGTGCATCATCTATTACCAACCTCTTGGAATCCTGCTTCTTTTGCACTCCCTCAAATTTTAAATGGTATCTTAATGATTACTGTGCATCCTGATCATGTCGCTCCGTCAGCATTATCTTTGGTGGAAACAGTTATTGCAGTTGGTAAAGCTCCCCAAGAAACTCTTGAATCATTTTGTCAAGGTGTAGAATATACGCTTCCTGAACCGACATCTCCCAATCTAGAGGCAGGGCAGGGACTTATTTGGTTCTTTAAAAAGAATGCTAACCCATTTCGATTTCGCATTATCCCTCCTCAAATCGAGCGGCGGCGACATATGCGAAACTATGCAGAAGGGGAATTGGGACCCGACAATAGTTTTTACTTTAGAGGTGCAGAAGCCAAACTAAATCTGCGATCGCAAAATCTTATTACTTTCACTCAGTTAGCAGAAGGTGTGGATGATGAGACTTGGCTGTACCATTTACATCAAAAAGATTACTCTCGTTGGTTTAGAGAAAGTATTAAAGATAATGATTTAGCAGAAGAGGCAACTCAAATTGAAGAAGCTTCAAATTTATCAGCTCAAGAAAGTCGCGATCGCATGAAAGTAGCAATTGAGAAACGATACACTTTACCTGCTTAAATAGTTTGTTTTAGTATTTGCAAAATTATATCTAAGGAAATACAACCAATCTATCTTTTAGTAGAGAATTTGTAGAGTCATAAATCTTAAACTGATAGAAGTAAAGGTAAATTTATTATTTCACACGAGGTGAACCGTGAGTTTAGAAAATAAAGCAAAAGCTACTGCTAAAAATATTGAAGGTAAAGCTCAAGAAGTAAAAGGAGACATTACTGGAGATCCTCAAGATAAAGCAGCAGGAAAAGCTAAACAAGTTGAAGCAAGTATTCGTCATAGCGCGGAAAATATTAAAGATGAAGCTAAAAAGGCTCTCGACTAATCTATTTCGGCTAAGCGTTTAACCTAAAGCTTGTAAGTTGTAATACCATTTAATATCAGTCGACTCGTAAACCACAATTATTTTCGGGTCGACATTTAAAATTCAGTTTTTCTTAAGCTGCAACTTTTTTTATTATTCTTTTTGTTCAAAGCATATGCCGAGGAGTCTGGATTGGCTATTTGGAAAATGTTAATGGCTTCAATGGCTCGTTTTAGTGTCGCATACCATGTGTCCATTAGGACAGCTTTAAACAGTAGTTGTTTACGATAGAGCGTATGACTCAACATTTCTTGTAAATAGTCAAATTTACTCCTCCCGTCTCCTTCTATATCATAAATGCGATCGCGTAACGGCACTGCGTGGTCTCGATTTTCTTCTGCAATAAAAGAATAAATTGATCGCCATGTCTATCTGGTATTAAATTTACAAATATTTCTTCATGACTTGCTGTTTGAGGTTAGGAGCTTCATCTACAATCTTTTCGTGTTTAATGATTTCTTGCTTTAGTTCCATCACTTCTGAAACTAATTTTTCTTGAATTAATAGAGATGGGACAGGTATTTTAACTGACTTCAAAATCTCGATATTAATGTTTTTTTGAGCCATTTGTGGGGCAATATCATTTAAATATTGCTTTTGTTTTCTCATTATCAACTCTAAAAAGTAAACGTTAATATCACTGTTTGGAATTAATGCAACAACACTATCAGGGAAACAAGCAGGATAATCTAAAACGGCAGTGTCACCAATATTTGCAGCAATGGTAACTAATACTATGGATGGCTGAAATAATTTACTAACTTGTAAGCCATCTTCATTGAGAGTTTGTGTATATTCGATCTTACTACCCTTGGCTCTTACAATATCTCCTGTCTGAATAAATGGATATTCTCCATCATAAAAGCGTGGATCGTTTCTAGGTCTATGTGAGAATCTACCTCTTTTTATCTCAGAAACTTTACTTAATCCTATTAACTCTTTTGTATTTTGATAAATAGCATTGATTCTCTCTTCAATTTCATTAGTAGCGTGCTGAATTACATCTTTAGCCTTAATTACAGATTGCTCGATCACCTCACACTCATCTACTATCTGCTGCTGCACTTCTAACGATGGGAAAGGAATTTTTATATCTTTGATTTTACTTTGTGAAAGATTATCTCTTGCTACGCCAGTTCTCAAACTTAAAAGATAATCATACATAGTTTGTAACTGCAAATAAAGAAACGTTGACAAATATTTATCATTTGGTAAAATCCCACAAATAGCTTGATTGGTTGAAGCTTGAATTTTCAAAATGCCTACTTTACCTGCTGTCGCTCCATACATGGCAAGTAGAACGGTTTCTTTCGGGAATATTTTTGCACTGGATTTTTTTAAGCCTAATTCAGTAATAAAATTATCGGCAACCCAAATTTCTCCTTTATCAACTTCACCACTATTTATCCAAGGAATTACACCGCCTTCATAATATTCAGAATTACTTGATAATGGTGTACCTCCTGATGAAGTTTCTGCTAAATCTCCTAATTTTACTAACTCCCATTTAGTTTCAATTTTTAAATTCTTCTTTGGAGTAAGCGAAAAAGCTTTGTTAAAATCATTTCTAGAAAAATCTAATAAATCTACTAAACTCGCATAAGTAATATATTCACTCAAGTTTTGAGATGCAAAATTTTCACTACTACCATTAAAATTTTGCTGAATCCAATAATTAATCTTTTCAGAATTATAGCGATTGTCAGGATCGAATAGCGGTGTAACATGGCTACCAGAAAGATACTTTAAACCCTCATTTCCCTTGGCACTACTCCACTCATAACCAAGAAATTGTTTTTGTTTTTTATTATTCGTAGGACTCTTAACAACTAACACCTTTTGAGGATTATTAAACGCCAAAATGAAGTAATACAGCTTATCCTTCTCGATTGCCTGTAAATACTCCAAAAACCGCTTATTCAGTTCAATCTCTTGATCATCACTTGCCGAATCATCAAAAGACTTTCTCTTTTTTAAATTAACAATCTCCGTACTCTTCTCAAAATCTGCTCTGTATTCCTTAAACAATTCGTATTCTAATAATTGCTCAGAAAGACAACCCAACAAAAGCGATTGATAATCCTCAAAACCAACCTCAATATGTTCACAATACTTTCTCACCACATCAATATCTAGATACATTCCCCCGCCAGATTTTAACTCCTCTTCCCAATTTTCAAAGAAATCTAAAACCCGATTTTGATATTGTTCCGCAGGTTCAGGACGTTGCGACTTTCTTCGCAAAAATAACACAACCGTATTCGTTCCCGTCTTACTAAACGTATTACCACCCAACTCTACAATCGAAACAATATCAAAATACTTCAACAAAATTTCTCTAGTCGCAATATGCGTATTATCCGAATTAGAAAGCACCGATGAAGGCACAATAATCCCCGCAACCCCATTAGGTGCAAGCAACTGTTTAGCCCGTTCAATAAAAAAGCATTGAATATTTTTATTGCCCAAATCCGAAATAGTATTAAAAAGCTCATACTTATCTCTCTGCTCCTCAGACAAAGTTTCTAAAAAGTCTTCCACAGCAAACGGTGGATTAGCGACTAAAATATCAAAACTCTCTAACTTGATTTCAGGAATATCATCAAGAGCATCATGGGGCAGAATATTAATCCCCTCCTGTCCATACATAAAAGCGGATACTTTCGCTACTTTTGACAGACGCGATTCTTTTTCTATCCCATAAATATTTTTATAAAACTCAAAAGGTTCTATTTGTCTATATTTTTTGATGAAAGGCTTTGTCTGAATTGCTAATTCTGTCAGAAAATGCCCTGAACCACAGGCAAAATCTAGCACTCTGGGTAACTCAGAATTATCTCTAACCATATTTTCTAAAGGTAAAGCCATGCAAATAAACCGAGTAATTGGAATCGGTGTAAAAAACTGACCTTCAGATTGCTTAATTCCATTATCTAAAAAGAACTCAAACATATCTCCTAAGAACTGATTTTGTTCCTGATTTTTTAGACGCAAATCCTGCCACATCTCCACAATTTCTAACAAAACCTTAATATTTTTATCAAACAGATTCTTGTTATAAACATCAATAAAAGCAAAATCATTGTTAGTAAAAAATTTTAACTGCCGAAAATAGTCTTTAATTTGTTTTTTAATTGCATTACGCTTTTGTTTTGCCGCCCAAAAAGCCCCTTCAATTTCCTCATTACTAATATAAGTAATCTCTTCGCCTAAATATTTTTCCATCCCATATTTATACAACCCTTGTAATCTGTCGATAAAATCATAATAATTATCGTAAGCAATCCCTTTCCAATAAAATTTTAATTCTTGTGGATGCTGAGTCTCATCAACAATCTTGCACAAAAAAAGATTAACTAAAATATCAAAAGCATTTTCACGACCAGAAACATTATGCTTTCTCAAAATAGTGCGGAAAACATGATATTTTTTCTCCTTATCCTTTGCATTAATTGGTGCAAGATCATCAATAGTATATTTATCTTTTCCTATTTGATAAGCAGGAATATTATCCTCAAAAATCCCTTTAGTCGTTTTTTCTAATTGGTAGGTTTCTTGCCAAACTTTGAAGCGTCCCCTAACATCTTTTGCCTTCTCAAAACTAAGTAATTTAGGATCATCCGCTAAGATTTTTGGGTTATCTTTATGAGATATAACATAATAATCAAAAACACAAACACCATTCAAAAAATTTGAAGTATAAAGACATAAAAACTCAGTTTCTTGAATCTGTTGAGCATAGGAAAATAACTGTCCACCATCGTTTTCCGTATCTTTCCAAGCTTTATCAAACTCCCTACCTTCAGTTTTACACTCTATGATTAACATCGGGTTTCCCTGATGATTTTTTACTAAAATATCTGCACGCCCACCACTAGCACCATGTCCAACTTTCCATGTAGGTTCAAGCTCTAGATGTTCAGGTTTATAGCCTTTTTCTAAAAGTCGATGAACACACTCAAACACCACAAAATTTTCATTTTGAGAAAAATTACAAGTCTGGCGTTCATTAATTACTAATCCATGATCTTCAGGATAAATTAGCTTTTTTTCATTTAAATCTATCTTTAGAATCCCTTCAGTATGAAGAAACTGTTTCGATAATACATTTTTATTTTGTTCAAAACCTAATGACAATAAAAGGAATTTAAAATTATCTTGATTAATCATTGCTTCGTATTGACGGCGATCAATTAATTATATATTTGTCTGTGCCAGAGTCAAGAGTTTTAGACCCAAAATAGATATTCAGTTTCCATTTAATTCATACTATTTAGTTATAATTATTCTTTTAAATTACTAACAACATTGTAACGAAAAATTGATAATTTTCTCAGAAAAAACTAATCACAAACACAACTAATAGAAAAGTCACCACCGCAATTGTCAGCGATCGCATATTTCATCTCATCCCAAAACAGCGATCGCAAAAAAGAAGTTAGAATCAAGCAAGAAAATAATCCCAAAGCCACACCAATTCTGAACCGATGGAAAGTCAACCGTTCCCCCACGCCATTTCTGCATCTCATAGCCATCCCGAACACCAGACTAATCCCCATGTTCACAATGATGCGTCTCTCCGCCAAATTATTAATCGACTCTCGCGGATCGAAGGTCATGTTCGAGGAATTAAAACAATGGTGTCAGAAAGTCGTTCTTGTCCTGAAGTGCTGATTCAAGTTGCCGCAGTTAGAGGAGCGATTGATCGTGTGGCGAGATTAATTCTGGATGAACATTTGAGCGAATGTATCACACGGGCGGCTAAGGAAGGTAATATTGAGAGTGAAATTCAAGAACTAAAAGCGGCTCTTGATCGTTTTCTTTAACTTATAAATTAAGCTAAAAATAAGTTCTTTTTTGAACTATTAAATAGTTAGGAACTTTTTAATTAATTTTCTTTCTTATTCCAATATTTACTAAACTTTAACTTAAATAATTATAGATTTCTCATGATTGAACCAACTGGCGTAGAAAGAAATTCCGTAGTTACCTCCTTAGGAACAATGGTTTATTATTCCCCGAAAAAAGATCCTTGGGTTGACGAAAAAGTTGAAGCAAAAAAAGACAAACCAACACTTATTTTTTTACATGGTTTTGGTGGCGGTTCTTCAGCTTATGAATGGTCAAAAGTTTATCCAGCTTTTGCTTGGAATTATCGCGTTTTAGCTCCAGATTTAATCGGTTGGGGTCGCTCCGATCATCCTGAACGCAATTATCAACCCCAAGATTATATTGATACAATCATTGAATTTATTGAAAAAACCTGGGAACAACCTCCTATTGTCATCGCCTCTTCCCTGGTTGCCGCTTTAACAATTCGAGCTGCGATCGCTCGTCCCGATCTTTTTCAAAAACTAATTCTCTCAACACCAACAGGATTATCAGACTTTGGGGAAGATTACGGTAAAAATCTCTTTGCCCAAATTGTTGGCGTTCCCGTATTAGATAAATTTATTTATAACGTGGGTATTGCCAATAGTGCAGGAATTCAAAACTTTTTAGAAAATCGTCAATTCGCCAATCCCAATTTACTTTTTCCAGAAATTACCGAAGCTTATCTGGAATCTGCAACCCAAAATAATGCTGAATACTCGGCTCTATCTTTTGTTCGTGGCGATCTTTGTTTCGATTTGTCTAAATATATTCCCCAATTAACCACACCAACTGCTATTTTTTGGGGTCAACAATCCCGATTTACAGGGCCAGAAGTGGGGAAAAGATTAGCCGCCCTAAATCCTAATACGATTAAATTATTTCAAGAAATAGAAGATGTTGGGCTAACACCTCATTTGGAATCACCCGCCATTACGATTGGTATCATTTGTAAATTTTTAGATTTTTTCCAAAATGTGGGCGGCTAAACGATAGCATAATAAATGTGCTAAAAAATAACTACATTACTACTTTTAATAATAACCATGACCACACAAAACACAGATGGCAATGACAAAACCCTTGTAGCAATGAAAAATTTTGCTGAACAATATGCCAAACGGACAAATACCTATTTTTGTAGTGATCTTTCGGTTACGGCGGTTGTTATTGAAGGGCTGGCCAAAAATAAAATTGAGTTAGGCTCTCCACTTTGTCCCTGTCGTCATTATGAAGATAAGGAAGCAGAAGTCAAAAATACGTTTTGGAATTGTCCCTGTGTTCCTATGCGAGAACGGAATGATTGTCATTGTATGTTGTTTCTTCCTTCCGACAACGATTTTGCAGGAACAGAGCAGGCGATTTCTTTAGAACTACTTAATGAAGTTAAGGCCAGTATGTCTGCATAGGTCAGTTGCATGGAATCGACTGAATTTTGGCAGGGTGTCGAGCAGTTTAATCAAACAAATTTTTATGACTGTCACGATACCCTAGAAGCGATTTGGATGGACGCGATCGCCCCTGAAAAGAATTTCTATCAAGGAATTCTACAAATTGCAGTGGGTTGTTATCACCTGGGAAATTACAATTGGCGGGGTGCTGTGACTTTATTAGGAGAAGGCATTCGTCGTCTCAGTTATTTTCAACCAGATCATTCGGATATTAATGTTAGTCAATTAGTCAATCAAAGCTACCAATTACTCCAGCAACTACAACAAATTGAACCCGATCAAGTAAAGCTTTTTGTAGAAAATTTGAGCCAAGAAAACTCTTTTCCTTTTCCTAAAATTCAGATCATTAATTCTTCTTGTGAAAACGTCATTTAACACCTAATTTAAAGTAAGAAAATGTCATCGGCGATCGCTCTTAAACAATAGACCTCTTGCATAAATATAATATGTTATGATGAGGGGTTTTTAAAAATAGGTTTAATAGGATCGCTTGCCTGAATTTATCGTGTAAAAAAAGAAATACAATCATTTGTTAAAGTGGAAAATAAAATCACTCATCGTAGA
>JANNLO010000050.1:0-11516 GCA_031396835.1 Snowella sp. SOY_38_metabat_116 | reverse complement strand
GGCACGGACAATTTGATGAATTAATTCAGGAGCTTCTCCCACACTCACTCCTCCGATCGCGTAGCCTGGTAAATCTAACTTAGCCAAATTTTCAACCGCCTGAAAACGCAAATCTAGATAAGTTCCGCCCTGCACAATGCCAAACAAAGTCTGATCCTGAGTTCGTTGATGGGCTGTAATACAACGTTCTAACCAACGATAAGTCCTGTCTGTGGCGGCTTTAACAACTTCAAAAGTAGCTTGGCCTGGCGGACATTCATCAAAAGCCATAATCACATCCGCACCCAAAACATTTTGAATTTGGATCGACTTTTCGGGAGTGATCTCCACCATCCTTCCATCTTTAGGAGACCGAAAAATTACGCCGTTTTCCGACAGCGATCGCAAAGCACTCAAACTAAACACTTGAAAACCGCCTGAATCCGTCAACATTGGCCCAGACCAACCCATAAAAGAATGCAAACCTCCTGCTTTTTCGATAATGGCTTCGCCAGGTTGTAAATGCAGATAATAGGTATTCGCTAAAATCATTTGCGCACCCGTGGTGATAAGTTGAGCAGGAGTAATACCTTTAACCGTTCCAACCGTTCCTACGGGCATAAAACGCGGGGTTTCCACAATGCCATGGGGAGTCTGCCAAACTCCAGCCCTAGCGTGACTATGGGAACAATTTGCTTGACACTGATAAGAAAAATTCACTCTAGTTTAATGATAGATTGTTTTTATTCTCTCAAATTAACAGCCTAAAAAATTCTGACCTTGATCGCTAAATCAGTTCATTATGAGCATCTCAGACTGAAAAAAATTTGCTATGGTGATAGTCTGGTTGACCTCTGAGCGTTAAACTGAGTTTTAAAATTATTTATCTAGCATGACTTCTCCTTCTGCCACCGTTGCTCCCCTTCTTAAGTTATCAGCAAAAACAATTCGCCCTGTTGCGGCCACTTCGATTCATGGTATTGCCTTCTTTGGCGATCGCCTCTTGGCAGTAGATAACAAAAACGGCTATGTCTTTTCCATTGATCCCATTACCCAAAATACTCAAATTCTCAACACTCAAAATTGGCAGGACTTTATTGGGTCGACGGGTTTAGCAGTGGTTGATAACTTACTTTGGTTTACCTCAGAAGATGGCATTTACTATTGCAACTTAGAAAAAGAAGATTTTAAGCCCGAATTATTTGCTCGTCTAGATTATCCCGTGAGTGGTGTGGCTGTTTGGGAATCAACGGTTTATGTTGCCTGCCAAAAAACAGGAGATATTTTAGTTTTTAATCGGGAAACTAAGCAAGTGATTATTCGTTTTTATGCCCCTGGCATTGGTGTCGAAAATATCACAGTTAAAGGCGAAAAATTGTGGATAACTGATACTTTAGAACAGTCTGTTTATTGCTTAGACCGCGCCACAGGGCAAGTTATTTTTAGTGTGCTTACGCCTTTTGAATGCCCAACTGGACTAACTTTTTATACCGATTCCCAAACGGGCAAAGAAACGCTTTATGTTTCCTATGTCTTGCAAGAACCTAGTATTCGCGATAATCCCAACGCCGATCCCAACCACGAACTTTATTATCGAACCCGTACTTTTATTCATCCCCTTTATTTTCATTTTGATCCTGAGAAAAAATTCGCGCTTTCTAATGGTTATTTAGTGGAAATGACCTATGTGGAAGAATTAGAGCCGCTTGATCCTGTTGATCTTAAACTAGTCGAATGGCTGATTTCCTTGCCTGCTGAAACTCCTCGACAAAAAATTCGTAGCATAGAAGCGATCGGAATGCCCTTCACTGAAATTGATGAAGATGGACACAAAATTGCAGTTTTTAA
This sequence comes from Snowella sp. SOY_38_metabat_116, assembly GCA_031396835.1. Taxonomy (GTDB): domain Bacteria; phylum Cyanobacteriota; class Cyanobacteriia; order Cyanobacteriales; family Microcystaceae; genus Snowella. The sequence continues at coordinate 9,689 of JANNLO010000050.1, read as the reverse complement.
ATTTGACCAATTAACCATTAATACCCGTGCCGTTTTTGGTTGGAAGGTGGTAATGGAAGTTTGGAGTATTAAATATCGCATTCTTCCCAAAGATTGTGAAACCATTCCGCCTTTACCGAGGGGATTTGCCGAACGGTATTTAGTTGATAATGACAATCTAGCAATGGATTCCGATATTATTATTCGGGCAGCCGCAGAGGCGATCGGACGAGAAACTAATTTATTACGAAAAATGTATAGTATTCGTAATTATGTCTATGATCGTCTTTCCTATGGCATCAAACCCCATATAGATACTCCTGATTTAGCCCTGAGAAGGGGAGTGGGTTCCTGTGGTGAATATGTTGGCGTTTTATTAGCCTTAGCTCGCTTAAATGGGATTGCCTGCCGTACAGTGGGTCGTTATAAATGCCCTGCCTATCCGCTCAATCGCAATATTCCGATGGAACCAGATTTTAATCATGTCTGGATGGAATTTTATTTACCTGGATTTGGTTGGTTGCCGATGGAATCCAATCCTGATGATTTAAATGATGGCGGCCCCTATCCCACTCGCTTTTTTACAGGATTAGCTTGGTATCATGCGGAAATGGCGAAGGATGTTCCCTTTGCAACTTTAATTAGTGAAGGAATTCCAGTAAATAAACAAAAAGTTTCCATTGGAGAATTAGCGATTAATCATGTTCAATTCACAATTTTGGATGAGTTATCACCAGAAACTTAAGAGTTATTGTTAAGTTAGAGGGGAATAACAAGCCCTTATTTTATCAAGTCAATAACATTAAGAGTCGCTATGATTAAATATTTTGCGGTTGAAAATTATAAATCGATTAAAAATAAGGCAATTTTAGAGTTTGATAGCAATTTAGCGGAGGATTATCCCTATCCCGCTAGTGCTGTGATTGGTTTTGCTGGGGCCAATGCTTCAGGAAAAACAACTATTTTGCAAGCGATTAGTTTTGTCTTTTGGTTTATGGAAGAATCTTCCTCTGAAATCAAAGAAGATCAAGCAATTCCTGTTTGTTCATTTGCCACAATGTTAGATTCACCTAGCAAATTTCATTTGATTTTTAGTCGGAAAAATTCAGATAATAAGTATATTGATTATGAATATTTATTAACAGTAAATCAAGAACAAGTTTTAGAAGAAGAGGTTTATTATTATCCTAATAATGATCAAGAATTAGTTTATAAAAGACAAAAGCAACAAGTTGAGTTTGGCAAAAATATTCATGTTTTAGATGCAGATGTAATCAGTTCTTTGCCTGTAAAAAGTTCAATTATTCCCTTTTTCTTTGAAGAAATTGTCAGAGAATTACAAAATTATCATTGTTTAGCTAATGTTGGCCCTAAAGATTTTCAAGAATTTGAATTTAATCCACCAAATGTTAAACGTTTAATTCAAGATCTACAGGATCTCCCCAACGAAGATGGAAAACCTTCTTTTCCACTTCTTGACATTTTAAATCTTGGCGATATTGGAATTAAAAAAATTTCTCTAACAACTAAACCCATGACAAAAGATATGGAAGAAGAGAAAAAAGAAATTGATGAGATATTTCATTCACTTGTTAGAGATATTAGACAAAGAGAGTTTTTTGATAACAATCTTTTAGGTGTCACATTTAAACATAAAATGGATAATGATTTAGTAGATTTAATAGAATCTGATGAAAGTGCAGGAACCCTTAAGCTTTTAGCTCTTTTAGAAAAAATTCACCTTGCTTTTAGGTTAGGACTTTTACTAATCATTGATGAAATAGAGTTAAGGCTGCATCAAAATCTTATTGCTTATTTGATTGGCTTATTTGAAAATTTTGACCAAAATAATCAAGGAGGACAGCTTTTATTTTCCTTTCATAATACATCTCTAATGGAGATCTTACAGCCCAATCAACTCTGGTTTACTGAAAAAAATGATCAAGGTCAAACCGAAATTTTCTCGGCGGCTGACTTTACCGATATTAAAGATATTCAGCAACGGAATCTAGAAGAACTCTATCGCATTGGCCGCTTTGGAGCCAAACCCAGAGCCTTGTAACTTGTCTTTTTAACTCTTAATTTATTCTGTTTATGGCCAGAGACAAACGACCTCAAAGACAAAGTATTTGTCCTTATTATTTTATTGTAGAAGGCTTTACAGAAAAAAATTATTTAGACTTATTAAAACAATTATTTAAAAAATCGGCTATTATCAAAAATTGTAAGGGTGGGAGTGCAAATAATGTATTATCTGAAGCCGAAAAAATTATTGATAAAAGTAATTCTGATGATTACTCAGGTTATATCATTTGGTTTGATCAAGATACTTATTTTGTTAGCTCTGATGCCAATCTTAAAAATAGTTTGGAAAGTATAAGGGGCGTGACAATTTATATGAGTCAACCTTGCATAGAAAATTGGTTATTAGCCCATTTTGAAAAAATCAATTTAAAGGAATATGAGTGCAAAAATTGTCAGCAGAAATTGATAAGATATATTCCCAATTATCATAAAAATAATCTTTATCTTTTGCAACAAGTAATCACTGAACAGCAGATTCAAAACGCGATCGTGAACTATCCTGAACTCGGAAAAATTCCAACAGAATATTTTTAGCCAGCTAGATCATTAATATCTGAATTTAAACCAATTAAAACCATAATCATTCCCTTTGATAATCTTTCTTCAGGAGCAGGATTAATTTTAAATTTGTCTTCATTTCCGATCGCCAAAATATTAACGCCATAATTTTTTCTTAGTTGCAATTCTGCCAAAGTTTTACCATGAAAACTCTCTGGAACTAACATTTCAACAATACTATGTTCAAGATCAAGTTCAAAGCGATCAATAATAGAAGGTTTAGTTAAACGATAGGCCAAATCTCGACCTGCTTCTTGTTCAGGAAAAATAATTAAATCTACTCCAAGACGTTTTAAGATTTTTTCGTGGGTTTCTGAGGAAACTTTTGCAACGACATATTTCACGCCACCTTCTTTCAGATTTAAGCTGGTGACAATACTTTCTTCTAACGAATTACCGATCGCAACAATAACAGTATCAAATTCAAAAATTCCTGCTTCTTTAAGGGCATTAACATCAGTTGAATCTAAAGTAATGGCATTAGAAACTATTTTGGTTGCTAGAGCTTCTGCCACTAATTTTTTATCTTGATCGACTCCTAAAATTTCATGACCGCTTTGATGTAATGTTTCACAAACGGAACGCCCAAAACGCCCTAAACCAATGACAGCAAATTGATGAGTTTCTTGACGAAGAAGTTTTAAAAAATTAGCTTTTTTCATGTTTTTAATATTAGATTAAATTATTAATTATTAGCCAATTAACAAATTTTCTTCAGGATATTGAAGTGCACTTTTCGGCGGTGGATCTCCAATAAATGCTGCTATTAATAAGATAATACCTACTCGACCAATATACATAATTGTAATAATAACAAGCTGGGATAAAGCTGATAAATTAGCCGTAATTCCCATTGATAATCCCACTGTTGCAAAGGCAGAAACCACTTCAAATAAGATAGCAATTGCCGCTATTGAAGAGGTTAATCTAAATTCAATAAAGGCAATTAAACTTGTAGCAATTATTACTGTTATTATAGAACCAAATACTACGGCGATCGCTTTTAAAATCAAAGTATTAGGAATTGTTCTTCGATAAACTATGACTGACTCTTTACCACGTAAAACAGAACGAGTGCAATTAGCTAAAATACTCACTGTTGTGGTTTTAATTCCTCCTCCTGTACCGCTCGGACTAGCTCCAATAAACATCAAGATCATAGTAATTAATAGAGAATTGATTGCCAACTCCCCATTATCAATAGTGTTAAAGCCAGCAGTTCGAGTTGTTACAGATTGAAACCAAGCCGCCATTAATTTATCTTTAAAACTAAATTCGGCAGTCGTATTTGGATTTTGGGATTCAACAAACAAAAAAACAAGCGTCCCTAAAATCAAGAGTAAGCAAGTCATTTTAATAACTATCTTAAAATTTAAGGAAAAATAAAATCGTTTTTTATGTCTTTTTTTAAGATGTTCTAACCACAAATATATTTCAATAATAACTTGATAGCCAATACCGCCGAAAATAATTAAACTCGTAATTACAAAATTAACAAGAATTGAATCAGAATAACCCATTAAGTTGTCTTTAAATAAACTAAATCCTGCATTATTAAAGGCACTAACACTATGAAAAATACCCAACCACAATGAATCAGCTAAATTATATTCTTGTGAAAATCTATAAGTTAATAAAAAACTTCCTGTTAATTCAAAAATAAGTGTTGTTGCAATAATTGATTTGACCAGATTACGGCTGCCTTGCAAAAACGGCCGATCAAAGGATTCTTGGATCGCAAATCGTTGTTGTAAATCAAATTTACGACCAATTAATAACATTAAAAAAGTCGTCATTGTCATATAACCCAATCCGCCGATCTGTACCAACAAAAGTAATATTAATTCTCCCCAAAAAGAGAAATAAGTATGGGGATCAACAACGGCTAATCCCGTCACACAGACCGCCGAAGTGGACATAAATAGAGAAATCAAAAAACTGCCCCAATGCCCTTCTATGAGCGAAAAAGGCATCATTAATAGTAAAGTTCCTGCGGCAATAACTGCGATAAAACCTAAACAAATTGTCCGAGAAATTGTCATTTTAGTGCCACATAAACAGAGATAAAAGCTAATAGTTTAAAAGCAAATTTATATAATTAGATATTAACTAAATTAAGTAACTTAAAAATGATTTAATACTAAGGATTTATTATAAGATTGTAATAGATTTGTATAAAGCTTTTCTAAACGATTAATATTTTCACTAAAAGTATATCTTTCCAAAACCCTTTCTCTCGCTTTTTTCCCTAAGAGTTCAGTGATCTCTGGATGGTCTTTAAATAATGGAAGTAAGGTTTTTAATTGAGTTGTTACTCCCTGGGTTCCTAAAATTGCGCCCGCTCCTCCTTCTAGAACTTCTCCATCTGCCCCTGCATCAGTTGCTAAACACGCAGTACCACAAGCCATCGCTTCTAATAATGAGAGAGATAAACCCTCTACTAAAGAAGGCAAAATAAAAACATCGGCGGCTCGTAAAATATTAATTCGAGTCATTTCATCGGCAATAAAACCTAACCAATTAATTCCATATTCTTTGCCATAGTTAGTTTGTAAAGAAGATTTTAAAGGCCCATCTCCAACAATTAACAACTGACATTCATTCCCCATTTCGCAATGTCGCCAAGCTTTTAATAGAGATTCAACATTTTTTTCGGGGGCAATTCTTCCTAAATAAACAAACAACCTTTTAGCATTAAATTGGGATTTAATCGGAGATTCTCCTGGAGAATATTTATTAATATCTACTCCATTTGGAATAATCACTAAACGACTGCGAGGAACACCTAATTTCACGAGTAAATGGCGTTGTAATTGGGAAAAAATAATGACTTTATCGTATTGTGCTAAAAAAGGCGCGTAAAGTTGATAAGTTAAAAATTGTGTACTAGAAGAAAGATTACGTAATTTACTATCAAAAGGTGGATGAAAGGTTGCAACTAGGGGAATATTTAACTCTTCACAAATTTCAGGAAGACGAAAATCAAGGGGAGAAAGTGTTAAGGAAGCATGAACTAAATCGGGTTTCAATTTTTCTAGAGCTTCAGCTAAAACCTTGCTAGATTTAGGTGTAGGAATCGTATAAATAGTAGATTTAAATAAGAATGGCAGTAATACTTCTGGGCAATCGGGCCGATTTTCATCTAAAGAATCTTCTTGAGCAAAGTGCAGGAAACTAACTTTATATCCCCTGTCTAATAAAGCATTTGTTACTTCTCGACCGTAGGTTACATTTCCACAAAAAGGTGTTTTTTTTCCCAACCAAGCAATATGCATTGAATACTAACCACAATGTTTAGATAAAAAGTAAATAAAAAAAGTTTTAAAAATAACTTTGATAATCATAAACTAAAGCGATCGCGTTTTTATAAAAATAAGTTGCCAGGATAAAAATACCCTGGTAAACATAACTGAAAACTGAAATGGGAATTTTTAAGCACTCAATAAACTACTCATTGCCCTAGCCATATTTTGCGGTTTGAGCGCATCCAGTGCCGCCGTCGGTTCATAACCACAATGCACCATGCAATCAGCACATTTAGGATTCTTGCTTTTGAGTCCGTAGTTTTCCCATTGAGTATTCTCAATTAATTCTTGAAAACTTTGATAATGACCTTCATTGAGCAAATAACAGGGTTTTTGCCAGCCTAAAACGCTATAACTAGGACTTCCCCAAGGTGTGCAATCATAATCTTTGTCACCCATTAAAAAGTCTAGAAAAAGGGGATTATGGTTAAAACTCCACTTCTTTTTGCCTGTTTTCCAAGGAGTCAAAATTTCTCGAAAAAGGGCGCGAGTTTGTTCACGCTTCAGAAAATGCTCTTGATCAGGAGCCCACTCATAACTATAACCAGGAGAAAGCATCATGCCATCTAGTCCCAAAGTTTGGAGAAAATCAAAAAACTCTTGAATTTCTTGGGCATTAGAACCTTCAAAAATTGTGGTATTAGTTGTAACCCGAAATCCTTGAGCTTTAGCTGCTTTGATTGCTTTGATCGCCTTATCAAAAATGCCCACTCGGTCAACACATTTGTCGTGATGTTCTCTTAAACCGTCTAAATGAATACTAAAAGTTAAGTAGGGCGAAGGTGTAAATTTAGCGAGACTTTTCTCTAATAAAATTGCATTGGTGCAGAGATAGACAAATTTTTTGCGGGCAACTAATCCTTGAACAATCTCATCAATTTGAGGATGAAGTAAAGGTTCGCCTCCAGGAATTGAAACAACGGGTGCGCCACATTCTTCTACTGCTGCAAAACATTGCTCTGGCGTTAAATTTTGAGTCAGAATTTCTGTCGGGTGCTGAATTTTTCCACAACCTTGACAGGCTAAATTACAGCGAAATAAGGGTTCTAACATCAAAACTAAGGGAAAATGCTTATTTCCTTTGAGTCTTTGTTTAACAAGATAACTGCCAACCACTAAGGCTTGTTTGAGTGAAACAGCCATAAATTTTCTCTCACCACAATATTTTTGTTTTTTGATATTATAGTTTCTTTTAGGCGATCGCGGGAAAAAGACCCAATAAAAAGCCCACCGAAGTGAGCTAAATCTTTTTTTGATTCAAATAATTCAAAAGTAAAAAGATACAATTTTATTGAACAATTACTTTACCGACCATTCCAGCACCACGATGAGGTTCACAATAATAAGGATATTCACCTGCTTCGGTAAAGGTGGTTTCAAAAGATTCGCCAGGGGAAAAAACAAGAGCTTTATGAGAAATTTTTGTTGCAACAGCAGCATCTATTTTGTTACTGTCAAAAACAGCATTATGGGGTGCTAATTTGTTATTTACCCACTGAACTGTGTCACCCACTTTAATAGTAACGGTAACAGGATCAAATCCTAAAACACCGCTATCTGTACCCATTTTTACCTTGACAGTATCCGCAGAAGCTGGACTTACTGATAAGAAAAAGCTCGTCACAACGAAAAGTAGGCTAGCAAGTAATAATCCCAATTTTTTAGACATTTGTGTTATTTTCCTGATAATGATTTTATTGAAATTGGTTTGACAATCTGCTCTTAATAGCAAGTCCAACCGTTTAGCTTAATTTCTTCCTAAAACTATTTTACTATGAAGTTTGACGCTTTGTCGTTTGTCCAAAATACTTACATCAGATTTTTTACGGATTTATCAATTTAATAAACAAAATTCTGATAAAAAAGCTTATCTTCAGCCCAATTTATATGGTACAGAGAAGAATTTTTAGTTTATCAGTTTTGAAGATAACGCTAATCCATACTCAATATTTTCATAAAATAAAATGCAAGCTTATGATGCTTGTATCGGCGGCATGATCCAAAATCGTTTACCCTTAAAACATCCCGTTAAAATTAGCGATCGCATTTATTCAGATCTTAAGTAAAAACTAAAAAATTATCTATCATTGAAGAAAATTTTGTCGAGCATAATAATTTTATTCGAGATATTTATCTTAATGAATCGGTTAATCAAAGAGAATATATTTTAGAAATTATGGTTAATAATTATGAATAATCTTTTAGATAATTACACAACAATTCCGATCGCACCATCAGGTTTTAAATCAGGATTTATTGGCATTGTGGGACGCACGAATGTGGGCAAATCTACCTTAATGAATCAATTAGTTGGTCAAAAAATTGCCATTACTTCTCCTGTTTCCCAAACCACTCGCAATCGACTTCGGGGCATTGTTTCTACGGATCAATCTCAAATGATTTTTGTGGATACGCCTGGGATTCATAAACCTCATCACGAATTGGGTAAAGTATTAGTTAAAAATGCCAGAAGCGCGATTAATTCTGTAGATTTATTATTATTTATTGTGGATAGTTCTGTGCCAGCAGGCGGCGGCGATCGCTATGTTACAGAAATTTTAGAAAAGACTGAAATTCCTATTATTTTTGGACTCAATAAAACTGATCAACAATCAGAAAATATAGAAGCTTTAGATAATAGTTATCAAGCACTTAATTTGCATCAATCTTGGCCGATCGCAAAATTTTCTGCCATAACAGGAGAAGGATTAGAAAACTTACAAAGTTTAATTCTAGAAAGACTAGAAGAAGGCCCTTACTATTATCCCCCCGATTTAGTCACAGATCAGCCCGAACGCTTTATTATGGGCGAATTAATTCGTGAACAAATTTTGTTGCAAACTCGGCAAGAAATTCCCCATTCTGTGGCGATCGCGATCGAAAAAATTGAAGAAACTCCAGAACGAACCAGTGTTTATGCCGCCATTACCGTCGAAAGAAGTTCCCAAAAAGGAATTTTGATCGGCAAACAAGGAACCATGCTCAAAGCAATCGGAATGGCTGCTCGTCAACAAATCCAGAAACTAATAGAAGGAGACGTTTATCTAAAACTATTTGTCAAAGTCGAACCCGAATGGAGACAATCGCGTCAACAATTGCTAGAATTTGGTTATCGTATTGAAGATTAGTCTCGTTGAAAAACAATTGAGGCAAACAGTGATTTTTTTAGCAATCTTGGGAACATTGAAACCATGAGAGCTAACACACTGGAAAGTAATTAAGCTCTTCAACGCGGCAGGCAGTAGATATGACCAGTCAGGATCCAGATCAAAATTCCAGAATCGATAACTGGTTTGATGATGATATAGAAGGACTTTTGAATGAGTTGGAGTCAGCAGATTCCGATCTAAGTTTTGATGATAGCCTCAATGAGTTGGTCAATCTTTTTGACGACGACTTTCCTGACCCTGAGCCATCAACGTCTATTATTCCAGCAACTCAACTTCCTCAACGGATGACGTTCTCAATGGACTCTCCCAATGCTGAATTAGAGGCACTTTTTAACGAGAATACCGATCTTGAACCAGCCGAACTAGATCCCTACGAAACCTCTAGCTGGTTAGAATTCGACAGTATTCCTACAACTTTCTCTTCAGAGTCTCATGGGCCTGTTGTTTCAACTCAAGAAGATTCTCTGTTTCAAATCAATAGTCTCTTTGATGATCTTGAAAACGGCGAAAAGTCGGGAGAAACTGTCACGTTTGCCAACAACGATTTTGATGAATTTCGTGATTTATTAGGCATTGAAGAAGAAGAATTAAA
>JANNLO010000161.1:0-4988 GCA_031396835.1 Snowella sp. SOY_38_metabat_116 | reverse complement strand
TCCCTCAGAATTGGGGGATTTAGGGGGCGATAAAAAATCATTGTAACAAGCGAATTCATACCTTGATTCACGACACAACCAGTCTAACGAGCAATCTTGAGAATCGGCAAAATTTACTCAACGCGAATGGCTGGACATTTGGTATCATGGATGATGATTAAGTTATGTAAATGCCGTTAAACTATGTATTATCTGCCTGAACCGCCTTATTTTTTGATTTTTGTGGGATTATTTGTTGGTCTTACCTGTGGTGCAGCGTTTGAAGCGACACTCAAACAAAAAGTCAGAGTTTGGCTAAACACACCGTCAAGCACGTTACAAGACTTGGATTTACAGATTCCTTTTTTGGGGATTTGCGTTGGGATTTGTGTTTTTCTATCGTCGGGAGTTGAAATATTTTTGGGAAGTCGTTTTGTTTCCTATGCGATCGCGGTACCCGTAACCATTTTTATTGCGGCCTTGGTTTGGAGACAATTAGATAGTTTGCTTAAACAGTTGAAAGCGGGAGGCTCTAAGGCGATCGATCTCGATGTGTTTTAGACGGATTTTAATATTTTCTTAATGTAAATTTATATTCTGTAATAAAACTTGGTATATAATGTTTTCTCAGATAAGACTTTTACATTTTCATAAGAAGACACCTATTAATGATTACTAAATTAGCTTCACGGATTAATTCTGCCACTGTTTTAGGAAATTCGGCTGCCACAGTCGCCCAAAAATCTTATCGAGTTGCTCAGCAAGTTGAATATCTTTATTTAGAGGCAGAAATAGACGTTTTATTGCGTCAATTGCAATCTTTACAATCTCAAAAAGTGAGTCCGTTTATTGTCGAAAATTAGTCGCGAGTTGATAACCAAAAACTAATCCAGGGGTAATTCTTTAGCAAAAGCGATAAATTATCTCTGTTTGGCATTTTGAACAAGTAATCACGGGTTTACGAACTCGGAAGACTTGTTATCACAAAACGGATCACGGTTCCGACTAATGCTGTTCCCACAATGCCAATCAAAGTCCAGATTTGTTTGCTTTGGCTATCTTCTAATTTTTCTACTCGTTTATCTAGCCCATCTAATTTTTCTTCGATTCTGGCCTGGCTTGTTTCTAAACGGCCAAGACGGTCATCTATTTTTTCCAGTTTTTGGCTTATTTGAGACAGAACTTCTCTTAATTCGGTTTCAATGATTAATGGTGTAGGCATAATTTATTTCTCGAAATGATATATTTGATTTTATCGCTTCAACAACGTCAATTTTTAGGATGACAAGGAACAGGTAAATTAACGCTAAAAGTGGTTCCCTGATTCAGTTTACTTTCAACGGTTATTTTGCCTTGATGGTTTTCGGCAATTACCTTTGCGATCGCAAGTCCAAGTCCTGTTCCTCTAATATTTTGATGACTGCGAGCCGGATCAACTCGATAAAAACGATCAAAAATATGAGGCAAATCTTTTTCAGCAATGCCTTCTCCTGTATCTTTGACTTCAATATTTAAATAACAAAGGCGATCTCGTTTTAGATTTTTAAGATTAACTGTAACTTTTTTTTCGGTTTGGCATGAAGTATATTCGATCGCATTACTAATCAGATTTGTGAACAAACGAGCGAGTTGATCCCAATCGCCAGGTAAAGTAAAAAGTTCTTCTTCAAGATCTGTGATTTCCAGTTGCGATTCTTCGATATTTAAATTTAAGACAATTCCTTTTTGTTCTGCTGACAATCTTTGTTCTTCGATAACTTCTAATAAAAGAGCATCCAGGGGAATTGGTTTGGCGGTTAATTGAACTTTTTCGCTATCAGAACGGGCTAAAAATAATAAATCGTTGACCAAGTTTCCCAAGCGTTGGGTTAATCTTTCGATTACTTTTAATTGTTGTTGTTGGCGATCGCGATCGGGATAAGTTAGGGCAGTTTGTACATTGGTCTGGATTACGGCAATTGGATTTCGCAATTCGTGGGAAGCATCGGCAGTAAATTGTTTGAGGCGTTGATAGGATTCTTTGATCGGTTGCATTGCTAAACCCGATAAAAACCAACCGATCGCGGCGACGCTACTAACCATGACAATCAAGCCAATTCCCAAATCTACAACCAATTGTTGAATGGGTTTTGTGACTTCAAACCAGGGATGACTGACTCGTAAATAACCTAAAATTTGATGATTGCGTTCGATGCGTTCTGTTACTTGGCGCAACTGGCGATCGCGAGAAAAAGAAACCGTTTCTGTTTTGTGTCCTAAATTGAGAGAAATTTCAGGAAAATCGCTAAAGGTTGACCACAACACTTGTCCATCGGCATTAAACCATTCCAAATCAATGTGATCATCTTCTACACTTTCGGCATTATCTCGAAAACTGTCCGCCACGTTTAATCGATAACCGCGATCATTAATCGGCTGAATAACCAGCGATCGATTGACAACTTCAACAACGTGTTTGAGAGTATCATCAATTCTTTCAACTAGAGTATGACGCACATAAAAATAAACTCCTGTCATAAACAAGAGCAAAAGAATAGCGGTAACAGTTGTGTACCAAATAGCAAGACGGCGACGAGTAGCTTGAAACATTGTGTTAATAGTAACGAATAAAGCTTTAAATTAACCTCTTCGTAAAGTAACTAAAAGAGTACAACTTCCGTTAGTTGCCGTGATTTGGTTGCTATTAGCATTACTAAGAGTAAAGCCAGTAATTGATAAAGGGGAATTAATACTAGGATAAAGAATGCCAGCAGTTGTAAAACTGATCGTTGTATTTGGATTACTCCATGGCTCTGAAGTTGGTGTTGGTGTTCCTGATGATCCGCCAGTTCCAATTGCAATACTAGAAGAACAATTACTAGCAGGACTTGAAGTGTTTTGCAAGAATGCTCTAGCCGATTCCGTAAAAACACCCGCAGCCGTTATTAGAACTCCATCTGATGCTCTTGTATAAGCTTGAGTAATTACTTCATAGGTAGCTTTGTCATAGAAGCGAGAGCCTGTAATAATATTACCCGCACTATCAGTAACAGCCGATTTTAATCCAGTAGTTTTAGTTGGTTGAGTATTCAAAGCAGAAGCGGAAGCATGAATTTCGACAGATTTTCTACTACCAGGAACTCCACTATTGGTATCCACACAAACAAAAAAACCTTGATTTATGTAACTTGAACTGGGAATTTTTATTGATGAAGTATTATTACAGCCAGTTGTTTGGGGAGTTTGGGCGATTAGATCTACCAATAGCTCATTTTGCCATGAAGGTTTCGTCGTATCAGCAGGATTTGGATTCGTATATAAACCATTCATGTCTATAGGCGGTCCCCAACGATAAATCGCTAACTTTCCTAACCAAGAACTATTAGAAGCAGGAGCCTGAGTATAGTAAATAATATCTTCAGTAAGGCCTGATACTCTTATCGCCAAAACGATCGTTTTTCCTGTTTGAGAAAGAGCAGCAAAAGTAGGAGCATTTATCGTTAATTGGGTTAATGAAACATTATCTCTAATCAAAGAAGCTGTCTTAACCTCTTCACTAATAAAATCCACCGCGCGACCGAGATTGTATTGAGTATCACTTGCCGCACTTGCCGCAACATTTTCTTTGGTCATAACCAAGACCCCATAGCCAGCAGCCATTACCACAAAAAACATTCCTATTGAAGCAAGAATCAATTCAATGAGAGTGAAACCAGAGTTCGCTTTTTTTGTGAGCAGATTAAGATAAATTTTCATAATAATAATTCCTAGATTGATGATTTACAGTAATCTGAATCAACACCGCTCGTTGTTGTTCCGCTATAAATTCCGCTCCGCATAATGCCCAAAAAATTAGAAACAACCAGACAATATTTAGATTTTGCATTGGGCGATTCCACGACAATTGTAGTGAGATTGGTAGTATTCCCTTTATAAGAAAAACGAATCATTGTACTATTTGTATTTTTTGTTAGAATCAGCCCGTCTAAACTGACTTCTTCACTCAGACAACCCGCATATTGAGACTCATCATAGACAACAATTGAAGGAGAAGAAAAGCCATTATTTGTTGTGTTTAGCGAGATTTTGCACTCTTTTCCCATTCTAATTGCATTGCGTTGAGCCTCAAATAAAGCTCCTTTAACTAATGTAAGCCCGCTTTGGGCCTTGTTTTTTCCAAAATTTTCCATCATATTAGGAATAGCCATAGAAGCAAAAATGCTCGTTATTGCAGAAACAATCATAATTTCAAAGAATGTCCATCCTGAATTTTTATCAACCGAAGCAGACGAAAAATGGCAACTTTTATTTGAGAAAAAAACTAAATCAAAAAGTGTTTTCAGCATCCTGATTTTCCTTAATAATACAAAACTAGAATTGTCAAGTATTGTATGGAAAAATTTCAGGTTTTTTTGCGATTGGGTCTCAAGATGTTACCTTTTTCGCTGAAAGCATTATTCTCTCGTTCAAAGATGTTACCTTTTTATTTCTTAAAAACTTAAAACGATGAATTACAATTCGTGCCGTCATAAGTTCCCGATCGCATAATTCCGATTCCTGATGAAACCTCCAGACACAATTTTTGTGAGGTTTTTGTAGAACTCAGAAAAATAACGCGATTTATGGTAGTATTTCCTTTATAAGAAAACGAAAAATTACTCACTGCCGCCCCACCATTAATAGTAATTTCTGAGCCAAGAGTAATAGGTTCCGTAATGCAACCAACAGGATCGCCAGTTATACGATTTGAAATTATCCTTACAGTGCAACTTTGACCTTTTTTGATCGCATTGCGTTGAGCTTCTTGGACTGCACCTTTAACTTGATTAAGACTAGATTTCAACGAATTTTTTCCCGTCATGCCCGTCATGCTAGGAATTGCCATAGATGCAAAAATACTAACCATGACGGAAATAATCACTAACTCAAGCAGTGTCCAACCCTGACTAGGGATTAATGGCCGCGGCAGGTATAATTTCTGTATAAAGTGTTGCCAAATTCTTAGTTGCATCGGTAGCTTCTCTCACGGT
>JANNLO010000160.1:0-2771 GCA_031396835.1 Snowella sp. SOY_38_metabat_116 | reverse complement strand
GTTTTTCTTGGCCTTGGCTTTGACACTGCTCTATCCTCTTTTTTATTACTTTGTCTTATTTTAACTTTTTTCCGTCTCTGCAACCTTCTTTCCTCTTTTTTGAAAATTAGGTCTTTTTTCTTAAGTTGACACCAATGGGTGACAATAAGGGGGTTCTCTCCAGCCATTTGTCTGACTAAAGCACTGGTGTTGTTCGTGTTATCCATACAGTCAGGACTAAAATAATTAAATTCTTTGCTAGTTTGATAATCCAGATCGGCGCGATCTACTACGAAAACCACTTTATGAACAGTAGGGAGGCTGGTCAAAATCTGGGCGGCTTTGAAGCTGGTTAGGGTTTTGCCTGAGCCTGTAGTGTGCCAGATATAGCCATTTTTGTTGGTATCTTTGACTCGTTTGATAATGGCTTCGACAGCATAATATTGATAGGGTCGTAATACCATTAAAACTTTGTCAGATTCGTGCAGAACAATATATTTACAAATCATTTTGGAGAGGTGGCATTTTTCCAAAAAGCTATCTGTAAAGTCATCAAGTTGAGTAATTAAATTATTTTCTGCATCTGCCCAATAGGATGTTTTTTTATATTCTTGTTTACGATTATTGGCATAGTAACGAGTATTGACACCATTAGAAATCACAAAGATTTGAACATATTGAAAGAGTCGATTATCAGCATCAAAAGAGTGACGATGATAGCGATTAATCTGGTTAAAAGCTTCTTTAAGTTCCAGTCCTCGCCGTTTTAATTCAATCTGAACTAAAGGCAAACCATTAATTAATAGGGTGACATCATAGCGATTTTTATAGTTTCCTGCTTGGCTAATTTGGTTAGTAACTTGATATTGATTTTGACACCAGTGTTCAATATTAAGAAATTCTAAATATAAAGGTGATCCGTCATCCCTGGTCAATTGCATTTTATCGCGCAGGGTTTTAGACCGTTCAAAGATGTTGCCTTTATCAAGATGATTTAAAACTTTTCTAAATTCTTCATCGCTCAGTTTTTCATTGTTCAGGATAACGTGATTATGTTTTTCTAGTTGGGTTTTGAGATTCGCTTTGAGTTGATCGGCGTTGCTAATGTTGACAGATTCATAGCCCATTGCTACGAGGCGATCGCATAGATTTTGTTCTAATTCTTGTTCTGATTGAGTCATAGGGCTAAACACTCCTGCAAAACTTGATTGCGGATTCTAGCTTTTAGTCCTTCGGGGGTAACAACATCTACTTTTATGCCTAAAAAGTTCTCCAGATCTCGGATTAGGCGAACGGGAAACCAGGGACTAATTTTTTTTAGTTCATAATCTACTAGCAGGTCTAGATCGCTGTTGTGGTCGGCTTGTCCTTTGGCAACGGAACCGAATACCCGCACATTAAAGGCTCCATGTTGGGCCGCGATCGCCTTAATTGCTTCTTTTATTTCGGGGGTCAAATCATCGAGAGTCATTGTTTAAATTAATAAGATTGTTTAACAAAATTATTCTAATGTGAGTACAAGACCGCGATAGACTTGCTCAATCGCAAAGCTAAGATTAATGCTTTTCAGTTCGACGGTATCACCTTCTTTGTAGTTAATGATGACCCATTCACCATTCTCTTTTTGATGGTATAAGTCCATTTCGATACTGGTTGAACTGACTAATAAATAATCTTGTAAGTTTGGATTATTACGATACATTCTAAATTTGCTGCCGCGATCATAGGCTTCGGTACTGGGGGATAGAACTTCGACAATTAAGCAGGGATAGGTAATATATTGAGTTGTAGTTTTATCGCGATCATCACAGGTGACGCTAACATCTGGGTAGGTATAGTTATTAGTTCCAGCGAGATTAACTCTTAGGTCTGAATTACCTGTTTCGCAGCCACTTGTTTCTAGATGATTAGAAAATAAGGTGATAAATCTGACGGAGATTAAGCTATGGTTTTTACTGCCACCGCTCATGGCATAAACTTCACCATTAATATATTCATGTTTTTGTAGTTGTTGTTCTTCCCAAACAAAATATTCTGCTGGGGTAAGTTGGGAAAAGTTTTCTTTGGCTGCGATCATAGTTAATTTACTCCGTAACGGTTATAGAATTGAGTAGAATTTGAATCGGTGGCGAGTTATTCGACATTAATTCCCTCCCACATTTGCGAAAGTGGGATAGTTTCGCCATTAATGGCTTCTTTTAAACCTTCTCTGATGCCTTCTATGACTAGGTGATCGGGAGTATCATCGGGATCGGGTTGGAGGTTCATGACAATGACGACTTGATAGGTTCCTGTTTCGAGATCTTCAGGGAGTTGGATTGTTAAATGATGATCGGTTGTAATTTGGACTTGGGTTTGGATGGTGTGCATGGTTTTACCTCAAGTAATCTAAATCTCATTTTAAACAAACATTTTTTGTAATAAGCCTTTTTTAAACTGTTCGGTGTGGTGAATTTGTTGGGCAACCGCTTCTATTTTTTTGTCTAGGGCAGTTAGACAATTCGCTATTTTTTTTTGTTCTTTAATGATGGGAATAAGAAATTTTAGCGACTTAATATCTGTAGCATTAATCGCAGTAAAGGTACTTCCTTGTCCTAAAGTAATCCATTGAGGTTCATAATGTAATAAAAATTGATAGATAAACTCTTTATCCCGCATTCAGCAGGTTATTTAAGACAAAAAATAATATTGCCGAGAAGAGGAACCAAGAAACTGCAAAATCAAATTTTGTTTATGCGTGAGTGGGATAGAAGACTTAACCCCATTGATAAAGACAAGATGAACAGACTGAA
>JANNLO010000323.1:0-13370 GCA_031396835.1 Snowella sp. SOY_38_metabat_116 | reverse complement strand
TATTATTCCCAAATGGTCTATATCTTGAACATCTATTTGCATTTCTTTTTTCATTTTGCTTACCTTAATTTCATTTAGATTAAAATAACATTTTACAATTTAACCTGCTGAATGTGGGTTTCAATTTAAAACACTTTTCATATAAGTTCCCCAAAGACTTGCTGCCTGTGCGCTACTGCCACTTGTGGGAGCATTATTGTCATTGCCTAACCACACACCCGTTACCAAATTACGTTGGGGAATTAAACCAATAAACCACAGATCAACTCCCTTATTGGTTGTTCCCGTTTTTCCTGCTGCCCCATAACCAATATTTGCCGCTTTACCCGTTCCTCCACTGATTGCTCCCCGCAACATTTCTGTCATCTTGCTAGCAACTTCTTCTGAAATGGCCCGTTGATGAGCATTATTATCCTTTGTAAACGCATAAATTTCTCGACAGGTTTGGGGTTTTTCATAATTCTGACAATCTCCACCATCGAGAATGCGACGAATGGCATGGGGACGATTCCAAATGCCTTGATTAGCAAATGTGGCATAGGCTCCTGTAATTTCTAAGGGAGTAACTTCGCTTTGTCCCAACACTAACCCTGGCACTGGATTGAGAACAGAACAAATTCCCATTCTTTCGGCAAGGTTAATAACTTGATCCAACCCAACTCGTTCAGCAACTCGAAGCGCGATCGCATTTTCCGACTGGGCCAAGCCGTGAGCCATAGTAATCTCGCCACCACTCCGTTCACAGGGTTTATAAATTTGTCCTTGCCAACGAAATGCAGTGCAGGAATAAAGCGAATTAGGAGAAATTCCTTGTTCTAGAGCCGCCGCATAAGTAAAGACTTTAAAAGTTGAACCAGGTTGACGTTTGGCTTGAGTTACTCGATTAAATTGAGTTTTTTTATAGTCCGAACCACCAACTAAGGCAACAATTTCTCCCGATCGCGTATCGAGGGTGACTAAAGCTCCTTGAGAATAACGAAAACCTTTTCCTCGCCCATTAATTGCTACTTTAAGAGATTTTTCGGCTTTTAACTGCATTTTAGGATCTAAACTGGTTTCCACAATAAAATTGCCTTCTTTTGCCACATCTTCCCCTAATAATTGCTGCAATTCCTGAAAAACGTAACTATAAAAATAAGGGGCCAACATCTTGGAAAGGGATCGACTCGCCTTGGGACTCACTTCTATTCGCGATCGCCTCGCCCTGGTTGCTTCTTGTTCACTAATCATGCCCAAACTTGCCATACGATTAATTACCCGATTTCGCATTTCTACTGATGTTTGATAATCCTGGACGGGATTATAAAGATTCGGGGCAGGTAACATAGCCACAAGGGTTGCAGCTTCTGAAATTGACAGATTTTTAGCGGATTTATCAAAATAAAATTGGGCTGCATCTTCAAAACCGTAATTTCCCACTCCCAAATAAACTCGGTTGAGATAGGTTTTTAAAATCTCGTTTTTGCTGTAAAAAGCTTCCAATTTAAGCGCAACAAACATTTCTCGGATTTTGCGACTGGCCGTATTTTCTCGACCAACTTCTGCAAATAAACTACGCGCTAATTGTTGAGTGAGAGTGCTAGCTCCTTGACGAATGCCTTGGTCAGAAGTATTCACCAAAACTGCTCGCGCAATGCCGACAGGATCTATACCAAAATGCCAATAAAAACGGCTATCTTCTGAAGCAATAACGGCTTTCGATAAATAAGCTGAAAAATCACTAAGTTTCTTTAATTCATGGTGAGCTTCTTGTTTTAAGGGATTAAGCGGTGTTTCTCCATCTCTTGCGTAAATAACCACAGGCCCAGTTATGCCAGCAGGTAAAGGCCGCACGGGAATTTTTGTCCATTCCCAACCAATCCAAGTTAGTAATAATGCGCTAATTACGCCTGTTCCATAGAAACCATAGCGTAAAATTTTAATTCCAAGCGGCGGCGGATCTTGATAAATGAGTTGGGTAAAGCTTTCTAGTTCAGGCGGCCCTAGACTGATCACATCGCCATGCCTCATTGGTAAAGTTTTAAGCCGTTTTCTGCCTAAAAAGATGCCATTGGTAGAGTCTTCGTCTTTAACATAAAAATGAGTCGGATTTTCGGGATCTCGATGCAAAGAACAATGAGTCTGACTAACAACGGCATTTTTGATGAGAATATCGCAGGTGCGAGAACTTCTGCCAATAATATAGCGATCGCCGAGGAGGGGATATTTTTCAACTTTTTTGGACTCTTGACTTTCTTTGACCCAAAGTTCGGGAACCCTTGCTCCCTTTTTAACAACAGGTTTTGACCCGTTCAAACTCACCAATTTCTGGACGGCTTGGGTAACGAGTTGACTTAAGGGTTGTCGGCTGGGTTGTTGGGTCATCTACTAAAATTTCGCGATCGCTGAAAGCGTACTATCGAGGAACGCGGTAAAGCTTAATTTTGTTTATAAAGATTATTTATTATAAATACGCGATGTGAAGCTAATTTCTAGCCCTTGATTTATAAGGGTTTCAAAAATTAGAAAAATCGGTGAGTGGTCTCCAAGCCTTATTCTATCGTTGTAAGTCGCACATCGCGTAATTGGAGGAAAAGGTATTAGTGGAGTATATCCCCGATGATGTGGATATAGAAACAGATCTTGGTTTTCAAAGATTACAAAATGAATATGAGAGGTTTTTCCTTCCCCACAAGAAACCAAGAGGAAAAGAATTAAGTGCACTTCAAAGAATACAAAACTGGGAATTTAGTGGTCAACGAGTTAAATGTGAGCACGCTCATGCAGGGATTAAACGTTATAACTCTGTAACGGCTGTTTAATAGGAATCGTGTGCCTAATTTCGATGATCGGTTAATGTTGAATGCCACAGGCTTGTGGAACTTTTATTTAGATGCCGCTTAATTGGGTAAGAAATGAAGAAAGCCCATCCTTACATTGGTTCCTATTCTCTTTTATTTCCCAACAGGTCTATTCTACAATCAACGATGATTGACTTCAGAGCCGTTCCCCAACTTTGGGAATAGTCATAAAATTTCTCCCCCAGCTTTTCACAACTTTGTTTTTTTTGCTCATAAAATAAGCTATCACCTCGAAGTTTAAGAATAGCATCTCCATAAGCTTTAATATCATTAGGAGCGACTTCTACAACCGCTTCTTTCACATAGTTTAAAGCTGGGCAAACAGATGAAGTAATAATAGGACGATGTGCCAAAACACCTTCTACTACAACTTTATTGAATCCTTCTGCAAAATCGGATGTTGTTGGAACAATTACAATATGTGATGAATTTAATAACTGTTGCATTTCAGTCTTATTACAGTGACCATGATAGATAAATAGATTTTTATCTATTTCATATTCTTTAGCTGTCTGACATAAAAATTCTACCTGAGAGCCAGTACCGCACAAGTTAAAGACAATATCATTGATTCCCTCCATTTTAAATCGTTTTGCAATTTCTAAAAGTATAAAAATACCTTTATCTTTTTCAATACGTCCAGCAAATAGAACCTGAAATTTAGAGACAGAAAGATTATGATTAGACTTTTTTACATTTTTAAATTCATTTCTTCGATAAGTAGGTAAGAAATTTATGATAAATTTCTGTTGATTATTGGTATTTTTTTTAACCTGTTCATTAATATTCTTTGAAATAGATAAAATTGCTAAACAATCGTTAGACAAAAATCTCTTATTCATCTTTACAAGAAGTTTTTGGATTTTGCTTAAAGAATTTTGACTCCAGAGAGCACAGTGTAATGTCGGTATAATCTTTATACCAAATTTAGACAGTATGGACAAAATAAATGAATATTCAGAGTTAAAAACAACTATAAAATCAGGTCTAAACTGTAAGGCTGAAATTACCAAACCTACCCCATAAATAATTTGTCCTAAATGATATAGAACTCCAGATTGTTTACTTAAAGGAATTGGTCGATTCTCAAGTTTAAAATGGCTATCTTTCAAATATTGCTTCTCACTAAAGGAAGAAATAATGTAAGCTTCTGCATTTAAAGTAGAGCAAACATCATAAAATTGCCCCGAATAAGTAATTGCGACTTGGGAAGGATCATCTTCTCCTTTCTTCCAATAGTTAAATGTCTCTATGATGTTCCCTGGGCCAGCAATATACATTATTTTCATTTGAATCACTTCCTATTTTTGATTTTTTTGTTAAAAATATAACACGATGAGCAACTTAAACTAAGCCGACACTAAAATATCAAATTGCAAGGGATCTGGATTATGACGATTGAACCAGCGACAAACAATATGAGCGAAACAGCTTACGATTGATACGACTGGTCAGATGCCACATATCTCTAGCCCAAATCTTTTCAAAATGAAATCGTCCAGCCAACTGTCTAATAATGAAGTTAAGTGCAATAAAGAGACGATTTATCCTCAAGATTTAGCTAATTCAGTGATGAAATTTGAAGTCATGTTGAGCAGCTAGAGCCTAATCCCCATGAACTTCTTTAAAAGTTCCAGGATTGGTCGGAACTTTCCCTTCTTCAATCACTTCAGGAAATGAGCCAAAGGGCGGTAAAACTTCTTTAATAAAAGCTTCTGCGGCTTTGGAACGATAACGATTGGGGTTTAAAATCACCGATAGGATGCGTCGAACTTCAACTTCTTTAATGCGAGCAATATGTAATACATTCATTTCTAACTCTTTTTCAATGGCAGTAGTGGAAACAAAAGCTACTCCTAATCCTGCTTGCACTGCATTTTTAATCGCTTCAATCGAATTTAACTCCATTTCGACTTTTAAGCGTTTGGTGTCAATATCACAATTACTTAACACTTTGTCGATGACTTTACGGATAGTTGATTGAGAATCTAGGGTAATAAATTTAAGTTTATATAAATCTTCTTTTTGAATCATTTCAACTTTTGCCAAAGGATGGGAAGTCGGTAAAATCAGTGCCAACTCATCCTCTGCGTAGGGAATAATTTGCAGGGTGTCATGTAATTCAGTCGGAACTTCACCACCAATAATTGCCATATCTACCTGCCCATTCGCCACGCCCCAGGAAGTACGACGAGTTGAATGTACCTGTAGTTGCACTGAAACATCAGGATATTTTTGACGAAAAAGTCCAATCATGCGGGGTAATAAATAAGTTCCCGTTGTTTGTGAAGCTCCAACAATCAAGGTTCCACCCTGAAGATTTTGCAGATCCTCGATCGCACGACAAGTTTCTTGGCAAAGAGTTAAAACTTTATCTCCGTAACTCAATAACAAATGTCCCGCTTCTGTTAACTGCGCTTTTCGTCCTCCTCGATCAAACAAAGGCACACTCAGTTGTTTTTCTAAATTCTGTACCTGTAAACTCACGGCAGGTTGGGAAACATAAAGCGTATCAGCCGCCCGTTTAAAACTTCCCTCAGCCGCGATCGCCTTGAGAATCCGCAATTGATCTAACGTAAATGGAATGTCTGCCATAGATTAAGTGGGGAGTAAAAAAAGAATGATAAGTTATTCCTATTAAACATGACAGTATCATAACAGGGGAGCGGCGATGTAATTTGGGACTTTAAGCCTCTTCTGTTTATTAAGAAATGTTATAGAAAACGAGCAATGTTCAAAAAATTAGGCGAATTAAGCGATCGCAGTTTTGAGTTTAGCTAAATTCACTCAACGTTTACTTTTGAAAGTTTTGAAAGTTAAATTCTGAGGCTGAGTCTGCAAATGAACATGACGTTTAAGAAAACTAATTTCTGAAGGTTTAAGCGCACGATATTGCCCACTACCCAGACGATCTTGAGGAAGATTGAGTTTGATTTCACCGATCGCACGTCGATGCAATTTTAAAACTTCAAAACCAAATTCTTCAGCAACACGGCGAATTTGTCGATTTCTACCTTCAGTCAAAGTAACTTCTAGGCAAGTACGAGTGCGGTCATAATCCACAACTTCCACTTTGGCGGGCAATGTTTTCTTGTCTTCTAAAATAATCCCTTTTTCCCACTGGTCTAGCTGCTTTTCGGTCGGGTGTCCTGCAATCCAAACATCATAGGTTTTCGGTAAATGGTAACGGGGATGAGTCAGTCGCAGAGTTAATTCGCCATCATTAGTCAAAATCAATGCCCCCGTTGAATTGCGGTCTAGCCTGCCTACAGGATGAATCCCTTTTCCTTGACGGAGATGGGGCGGCAATAAATCGATGACGGTTTTCCGTTGTTCTGGGTCTTGGCAAGTGGAAATGACATCGTTGGGTTTATTGATTAGAAAATAAACAAATTTGGGGCGATCTAGTGGCTCAATTCTTTTTCCATCCACTTCTAGGCGATCGCGATTAGGATCGGCTTTATCTCCCAACTTGACAACTTTTCCATTCAAACGAACTTTTCCATCTAAAATTAATTCTTCTGCATGACGACGAGACGCGACACCCCATTGTGATAAAATTTTTTGTATTCGTTCGGACATAGTTATAAAACTCCATTTTAATCAGAAAAAGGGGAAATTGTCGTTAAACTAAGATTTATACTTAATTTGTCTGTTACTTAAATTTTGAATAATTCTCAAACTAATTAATCCCACTTCTTTAGTTTAAATTATTAATCTAGATTGTTCTAACTCCACTATTTTATGACTCTAAATCAACCCAGTAAACTTATTAGTAAAATTCTTGCTCCTGCTCTACGTCTTTGGTTGCGATCGCAAGTCGAACAAGCCGAACAACTAGAAATTGTGATTGAAGGACAAGATCGTCAACTTTTACGAGGTCACGTTCCCCAGGTTTTTCTGAGTAGTAAAAAAGCCATTTATCAGGGATTACAACTAGGGAAAATTTTACTTAAAGGTGAAAATATTCGTGTTAATATCGGTCAAATTATTAAAGGAAAACCCTTACAATTATTGGAACCTATTCAAGTGAGTGGAGAAGTTCACCTAACAGAAACAGATTTACAAGCTTCTCTTGCTTCAGATATTTTAACGAATGCTTTTACCGATTTATTAATTGCTTTATTAGAACTCAAGGGTATTAAAAATAAGGGTGAATATCTCGCGCCTTATAAAATTCATTGGAAGACGATCGCGCTTCATCCCAATGTGTTTGTTCTTACAGGAATATTATTAGGACAAGAAATCACAAACATTGATCTAAAAATTCAGGCTGAATTAACCTTAACAAATAGCCAAACTCTTCATCTTCAACAGATCGAAATCACAGGATTATCTGGATTAACAGACAACCAAGCTAATGATTTTCAAGTCGATTTGGGAAACGATGTAGAAATTGAGTTATTGCAACTCAGCCAAGGAAAATTATCTTGTTTGGGACGGTTACTAATTCGCCCCTAAACTCATTTTCAGGAATCAGCAGGAGCTTCTAGAGCTTTTTCTGTTGGAGTATCAACGCTAAGTGCTGCTTGGGCTTTCTTCTCCCGTTTTTTCCGTTCAGCTTCCATTGTTTCATCCAATACCTTCAATAATTGATCGGCTTTGTCCAAATTATTGCGATATAAATCAAGATCTTTTTGTAATTTTTCACTAGATAAATTTAATGCTTCTGAGAGTTGAGATAAAACTTGATTTCGCTTTTCCTCTTCTTTAATCACGTCAGGATCAACCGTATTTAAAATCGTATAAAGTCCAATAGCAAAAGGACGATTGTATTTAAAGTTAGGATTTTGATGAATATTGATTAAAGTTTGCAGAAAATAGTTATCTACTGAGGATTCTGCTGTTAATTCGGTGATCTTACTCGTCAAATCCGAAGCCGCGATCGCTTGGGAAGCTAAGAGTACATCCTGAGCATTTTGATGGTATTGCTGGGGATCAACGCCAACAGACAGACAAATTGCGTTAAAAATTGAGCTTTTTTCGTCTTCAGGGCGATATCCCTGCATAAATCTCTCAAAAGAAGTCACAACTCCCAGAGCGTAAATCGGATCATAGCGAAAATCTGCATTAACATTCAGCAAGTGCATTTCAACCATTAATTCTTCCACAAAACGCCGATAAATAGAATTTATAGGACGATTATGGTGGACATGAAACTCACGCTTGGTCTCGGAAACGGTACGAATTTTAGCCACAAATTCAACTTTACAAATAGTAACATTATTCTCATTCTCCCTTGTAAAGACCACTTTGCCAAGTACAAGTATGAAATTCCAGCAATTCTCATTTTAAAACATTTGTACTATAAAAAGTTGTCAAGTTTATCAATACAGTTAAGCAGGTCAACGATAGAATAAGGGTTTCAGGCATTGCAAAGCGATAGATTCATGAGAATCATTCTCATAATGAGAATTGCTGATGAAATTCAACGGTTGTCTTTTTCTATCAGTCGGAAATGCGATCGCATTATTCAAACAATGGGTAGCTTTATGAATGGCCGTTAAATTATTCAACGATAGACTTCTCTTCGATGTTTACATTGCAATACAAGTATTGTCTGTTTCGCATCATCAATTTCATAGCGAACTCGATAATCACCAACACGCAAACGATATTCACTCTCGGAATTTTTTAATTTAACAATGCCAGAAGGACGAGGTTCTGTTGCCAAACCCTTGATTTTTTCGAGAATACGATCTTTGACGATATTTGGTAAATTATCAATCTGTTTTTCTACAGACTTAGGGATTTTGATAACGTAATTCATTGTAATTTTAATCTTTGCCCAAGTATTGTTCAAGAGTCACATAGTCGCCTGATTGATATTCAGCTCGAACTTTTTGCAGTTCTGCTAGGGTTTCATCGTCATCTTGATAGGAGGCTTCTTCTTCTTCAAAAATTTGTTGTTCTAATATTTCTAGTAATTGCTGTTTTTGGGCTAAGTCTAGGGAATTAATGACTTCGCTTAGGGATTCAAAGGGGATTTTTAGATTAATTGTGCTTGTCATAATGCTTTTCTATTTGGAGAAAAAGTTAAATTTTTAGGGGCATTTCAGCGATCGCGTTATTCAAACAGTAGGTAATATTCTTAATAAATTTGGAGCAAAATAAATAAAGGCGTGTCGTGCGATCGCGGTATTAAGGTGATCGCGTTCTTCAAGATTGTCTATTGTATTTTCAACTTATTATTTAAACAGAAACTAATTCAGGTTCCTGGATAAGTTGTAATAATTTTGAACAATCAACGGTTTCCATTGCAAAAGTATTACCTTGTTGATCAGTAAAATCAACTAGAAAAGCTTGGTTATCAAAGGACATTAAAATGGTTCCCATTTGTCCACGACGCAACAAAATGGGCTGATGGGTAGATTTATGGGTGGCGGTTACATCTTCAGTTAAGGCAACTAAATCGTATTCTTGAATAGTGTTCATAATAAATTAGTTAATCAATAGGGTAAGTGTTAGTAAGGCGGGGAAAGCTTTCGGTAATTCTGATAATCCAACAGCTTAGAATTAGAGATTTTCCGAGTTCGGTTTGCAGTGTAAAGATTAGATCGTAATGAGTGCCATATTGATCACTTTTATAAAGTTCGGCTTCTCCTTCCATTACTGCTTTTTTAAGAGCATTTTCTAAGATTTCTTTGTTATTTAGATTAATTCCCAATCGTTTTTCAAATAACAGGGCTTTATGTTTTCCTTTTGAATGTTCAGGATTAAGACAATAGCGTTCAAGTTTGTCTCCTAAATTAGCTTGATCACCATTGGGCAGTTTCATTTTTTTAAGCGAAGAAGGGAAAGAATTTTAAATAGTAAATTTTGTTATTTTATACAATTTTAATTGAAGTAGGGGCTTAGTTTCTAAGTACAATATTGTCTGGATTTGGAAACTTTTTTTGATAGCAAGTAGCTATGGGCTAGGCTTTTTGTCTCAGTTTAAACAAGTTAAACCTGCATCTTTAGCAGTGGAATACTTAATTGGGACAAAAGCAAAATCTAAATTGTCCGTCTGACACTCCACAATATGAACAAATTCTACAGAGGGATTTTTGCGATCGCCATTTTCAGGATTGAACTCAATTGTGCCAGTTGCTCCTCCATCAACACTAAAATCAGGAGCTTTCAATTGCTCAAGGATGTTAATTCGTGTTGGATTATTTTCCTTTTCTAAAGCTTTGATTAGAGCAAGAGTCGCATCATAAGATAAGGCTGTAATTGCATTCACAGAAGCCGTACCCCATAAATTTTTAGCATCCTTAAGAAAATCCTGATTAGGACTGGTTAAAGAATCCCAAGGTACAGGTACAAAAAACTTTTGAAAAGGTTGTAAGTTGTCAACTTGTTTTAAGGTATTAGGGCTACGAAGTCCCCATGATCCGATCATCCAATTTTGACTATTATTAAGTTTTATAAGTTTAATTGCATTGTTTTGTGCATTGCTAACAGCATCTGGAAATAGTACAAGACCTATTGTTGTTCCCACTATTCCCTCTTGTCTTCGTAATTCTTGAATGGCTTTTTTTTCATTAAAGTCAGGTTTTCCCAGATCAAATTCACCTACTTTTATTACAGTTCCGTAGAATGGAGATTGTTTAAAAATATTTTTGAAGCTCTCATTAAAAGAGTCACTAAATATGCTTCCTTCGCTATAAAAACTGACTGCTTTTTTAATAGACTTTTCTTGCAAAAATTTTGCAATGGCAGGAGATTGTTGCTCACCAGAAAAAACAGTCCGCAAGAAATTTTTTCGGGGGTATTTAGTCAGTTCATTTGTTGTTGATCCAGGAGAAATCAAGACTAAATCCTTTTTATCATAAATATCCACCGTTGCCACAGTCATTTCACTGGCATAATGACCAACAACTCCTAAAATTTCAGGAAGTTTAGAAAGGGCTTCTGCTCTCTGTTTGGCTTTTGATTCGTTATTCTCATCATTAGTAATTATAACTTTTAATCCCTTACCATTAATCGCTTTTCCCTTCAGAACACCTTGACCTGGAAAATCCTTGACGAATTGATCATTTACATCAAAAAGCCACAAATTAATTTCTGTTTGTAATTGTGCTACCCCTCGCAACATTTCTTTTGCCCGACTATCACCAACAGGGCTATTCTGATCGCGAGGAATACTGACAGCAACGGCAACGGTATAATACTCTGCTTTTTTTGTTTCTAGTAAAGCATTATTTAAGTAAATTAATGTTTCTGGATCTAGTTTGTCCGATTGCCATGCGTCCTTAAATCTTGACAGAGCTTTTTTATAATCACACTGTGCATAATATTCTGCTCCTTGAATTTTGGCAGATGGTTTGGAATAATCAAGAATGTCTTCTCCTTCGCTAATAAAGTCCCCCGTTTGTTTGGGACATTGAGATAAAAACGATGAAATAATCTTATGGGGTTGATAAATCCCAAGAAAGCTTAACCCTGTTATTGATAATATTCCTATTCCAATAAGAAAATTTCGCTTGGGAATTTTAGGCTTTGAGGCATTAACAAAATAAAAAAGTTTAGCAATTATTTTATTTAGATTCAAGTCTATTGGAGGATTCGGTTGTGGAATTGACCGATCAACGGGAGAAACCTCAGATTTTTCTCTGTCTTCTTTTTCTCTGTCTTCTTTTTCTCTTTTTTCTTTTTCTCTTTTTTCTTTTTCTCTTTTTTCTTTTTCTCTTTTTTCTTTTTCTCTATCTTCAATGAACTGAACATCTTCATCCCTGAGTCCATAGATACCTTGTAGTTCCTTTAATGACTCCCTATCTCTGATTGTCAATGAAGTATGATTAGCAGATATTCGCCGAAACGCATTCTCATATTTTTTGAGATTTTCTAGTCGCTGTTGCAATGGACTCAGAACTTCTATTTCAATGGCTCTTGCTTCGTCTGATGAGAGATTAAGTTGGTATATTCTTGCATCCAAAACTGCCCTATCTCTAGCAGAAAAGTCTTCATTCTTAAAAAGATAATCTTTAATATCTTCATCATCCCAGTTTCTAATAATATCCTCAACTATCTTACGATACTTGAACTTAGGATCATTAGCGGCAAGAGGAGATTTAGACAAATAAATGGTATCCTCTTGTTCAAGAGAAAGGGAAAATTTGGGAGTCATTGCAGGGGCGGCTTCCTGTACCCGTTCGCTGGCATACTCATGCAATTCATTAACGGAAATTAATTGATCCCCATCCTTATCTGCCGCACCAGTTTCAATTCCCTCAACTAGAATCTTGTGTAGATAGAAAGGTCGTTATCCTCCGATTCAAAAGAATACTCAATCGAGCTAGAAGAGGTAAGAATTGCCCTTCCTCTTCCTCCTAACTCAGTTTGAATATCTATTTCTCCTATTACAGGTGTTCCTTTGCCTTGAACAAATGCACCACTAAAACAGCAGTCAAGAATGATTACTTCTCTTTTGGAACGACTATCAGTTATGTATTCTTGAAGTTTACTTGCGGCTAAAGCCGTTGAACGACGAAAATCTCCTTTCTGATCTCGCCCAGTTTCTTTGGTACTTAGGTAAAACCTAGCATTTTGATCTTTAATGCCATGCCCAGAAAAATATAAAAGCACCAAATCGTCTCGTTGCCGATCAGAAAATAAGTCCTCAACTGCTTTTTCTATGCTCCCTTTATCTGGGTTAGGCAAAACTGTCACCTCATCAAATGCTCCCATGTCTGGATGCTCTAATACTCGACGCATTGCCTCAACGTCTTTAATCGCACTAGGAATTGGAAGCAACCCTTCGGAATATTCACCCACACCAATTAATAAAGCGAATTTTGCCATGATACTTTTCCTAACCTGAAATAAATTCTTGAGCTAACTTAATCGCTGCTTCCAGTTCCTCTCTACTATGGGCCTTAACCGTCAACTTGCGACCGTTAGCCTCCACCGACAATTCAATCGGTTGACCTCCCAGGCGATCGCCCAGAAACCCTAAAAACTTTTTGCCATTGGCGGGGTTAACTTCGGCCAGTAATATTCCCACCAAAAAGCCCCCTAACGACATATTGCGTTCAGGAGGATGAGGATCAAGAATACGCTCTACCGACTCAACCTCATCTACTTGTTTCAGTTCTGCCAAAAACCGTTGGGCTTGTTCATCCCGTTCTTCAGGTTCAAGGTCTGGATCATTAAAAGCAATAGTCAATTTAATCGTGGATTCGTTACTCATAGGACGTGGGAACAATAAAAGTTAATACTAAATTCTAATGAATTATCCAGCAGGATGCCCATCCCACATTTTATATTTAATTGCAACCAGCTACTTAAGTTAATAATTATTATTAGTATCATTCACCAATACTTCAATCCTATTTTTAGTGAAAGTAAAAGCTTTTATCTAATCATCTCTTAAATTATTAATAATAATTAAAAATAAACTCCGACGATACAGCACTTTGCGCTAGAATAATAGACAATAAAAAAGAAGATAAATAAGCTTATGACAATATACTCACTAGACCTAAGAGAAAGGGCGTTAGCGTTGTATAACGCAGGAAATCTATCGATAAGAAAGGTGGCTGAAAG
>JANNLO010000322.1:0-21236 GCA_031396835.1 Snowella sp. SOY_38_metabat_116 | reverse complement strand
CTTTCAGCCACCTTTCTTATCGATAGATTTCCTGCGTTATACAACGCTAACGCCCTTTCTCTTAGGTCTAGTGAGTATATTGTCATAAGCTTATTTATCTTCTTTTTTATTGTCTATTATTCTAGCGCAAAGTGCTGTATCTTCCGTTAAAGCAATAATATCTAGATCTTTTAATTTATTCATCATAAACCTCACTTATTTACAGGATAGCAATTAGTCAATCTAGGAAAATCTTCATTAAAACGAATTGTCCATGCAACTAAAGCAAGAGATTCCCCATAGTTTTACAAATCTTTTACTAAGCTCTCGTCCCGATTTTAGATCGAAAAATGGCAGTACGGATTTTGATCTTGTCCATTTAATGAAATAGGCGATCGCGTTTGAAGATCTATCGACAAAAAACAGAAACTAGAGAGTTAAAAAGAAATACCATTCAAAACCTCAAGAAACAGAAGATTTGATCTTTTTAGGCCGTCCTCCCTTTTTTCCATTTTCACGAGCCGCTTGACTCTTCGCTTCAGAAGAACTTTTTCCGCCTCTTTTGCCTAACTCTGCCATCCAAGACTTGGTTCCAAAAATTCCCTGTATCAATCCTAAAATAGTAAAATCTGCATCTAAACTTTTCCAATGCACACTTAGACCCGCCCGATCAATCCAAACATCATTGAGCTTCTCTGGGGTCGCATTCTCTAAACCCTGAATTAATCGAGGTGGTACAGAAAAAATTGATCCATTTCTGAGATGGATTTCAATCAAATCTTTGCCTGCATTATATTCCACACACTTGGCACAGGGGCCAGCTGCTTCTGCTGCGATCGCGGCAAATTGAGCTTGGGCAATCTCCTCTGCTAAGGCTTCTTCTGTAAATTCAAATTCCCACTGACGTTCCCAGTTAGCTACCATGAATTTCTTTCCATTTTTCTAGAAGTTCTTGTTGATGTTTTGCAATTAACTTTAATGCTGCAATTATATCTTTAGTATTAATATCTTGATCTTTCATTAACAATTTTGGACGCTCAATTTCAGAACCCAAAGAGATTTTTATATTGAGTTGATTTCTTGATTTTTTCGCCCCACAAAATATATGAATATGAGCAGGAATATGATCATCAGAATAAATTATAGATGGTTAAGTTATTTATGCGATCTTCGAGAATCTTGGGCATTTTTTTCAATCATGTTAAAGTACCTATCTATTGTTTTTTATATGCAATGAGGGATAATTGCTAAGAATTAGATTGTATCCATCTGTCAAATTATAACCTGTCGCTTGGGTTTTTTCAGAGCTAGATCCTAAAAACAAATAAATAACAAATAGGCGATCGCGTTTAGATTATTCAAATAAGATTAAAATAGCAGAAATTGATTTTTTATTTACTATCTTTGCATTGTCCCTAAAATAGTAAATATAGAAAGTTCAGCTTTTAATTTTTTGTTGATATCATGACTAACGCTAAACCACAAGACCAAGACACAACCCCAAAAATAGAAATAGAAGTCAACCCTGACACAGATTTTGTTGCCGATACTCAGTCCCTATCCGAAAAAGCTTTTCAACTGTTGCAAAATTTTCAAAAATGGTATGGAAAACTCCCAGGAGTTGCGAAAATTGCGGTGGCGATCGGCGTTATCTTTTTCAGCTTGTCTCTTTTGACTAAGGTTTTACATTTGGTTACTTCTCTTATCAGTGTCAGTATTCTCGCCCTTGTTCTTTATGGACTCTATCGCTTTTTTCTAAAATCTAATCCTTCTCAAGAGAGCTAGATAAATCCTAATAAGTACACTGCTCATTAACTTTTAATATTTATGACTTTAACCAATGTCCCGTCTGCCCAAATTAAAATATGACCGAGGGACACTACTTTTACATCCGCCTCCGAAAGGTAAAGTTTGGATGGAGTTTGCGACTTGGGATGATCGAGTAGAAAAGTTTCGCATTCCCGCTTGTCAATATCGTCCTTTAGTTGAAAAATTACGGGCGGCGGGGATTGAGTTTCTAGATGAAGCCCAGGCTTTTTTTTCTTTGGAACTGGTTGCTAACACAGAAAGAGAACCTTTTTTGCACCAAACCGAGGCTTTAATTGCCTGGAAAAAAGCGTCACGACAGGGTGTGGTGGTTTTACCGACGGCGGCAGGAAAGACTTATTTAGCTCAGTTGGCGATGCAAGCAACTCCGCGCACAACCTTGATTTTAGTTCCAACTCTCGATTTAATGCATCAATGGTATGCTCAATTAAAATCTGCTTTTCCAAAAGTAGAAATAGGTTTACTCGGTGGTGGTTCTCGCGATCGCAGTCCGATTTTAATTGCGACCTATCACAGTGCGGCGATCCATGCAGAAACTTTGGGCAATCTCTATGCCTTGTTGGTCTTTGATGAGTGTCACCATTTGCCGACGGATTTTTTTCGAGTGATTGCTGAATACGCGATCGCGCCCTATCGTTTGGGATTAACAGCAACAC
The DNA here is from genome assembly GCA_031396835.1 of Snowella sp. SOY_38_metabat_116. Lineage (GTDB taxonomy): Bacteria > Cyanobacteriota > Cyanobacteriia > Cyanobacteriales > Microcystaceae > Snowella. Next base: position 18,774 of record JANNLO010000322.1, on the reverse strand, counting down.
CCGATCGTAGCGATGGTAGTCATGCTGATTTAGATCATCTGATTGGGCCAGTGGTTTATCACAAAACCGTTGAAGAACTTTCGGGCAATACTTTAGCTGAACATCAGGTTATTCAAATCAAAGTCAAATTATCGGCCGATGAACGCGATCGCTACGACAAAGCCATTCAAACTCGCAATAGTTTTTTAATTCAGTCGAATATTTCCCTCGGCAGTCTCAATGGTTGGCAATTATTTATTCAATCTAGTGCAAAAAGTGCGGCAGGGCGTAGAGCAATGTTGGCACACCGAGAAGCGAAGGAAATTTCTCTCGGAACAGAAAGTAAATTGCACGTTCTAGCGGAATTAATCGCCAAACACTCTCCCGATTCGATCCTGATTTTTACCAACGATAACGCAACAGTTTACCATATTTCCCAGGAATTTCTTATTCCCGCGATTACCCATCAAACACCCGTGAAAGAACGTCACGAAATTTTAACCAATTTTCGACAAGGAGACTATAGAACATTAGTGACTTCCCATGTTTTGAATGAAGGAGTCGATGTTCCCAGTGTGAAAATTGCGGTTATTCTTTCAGGAACAGGTTCAACAAGAGAATATGTGCAGAGATTGGGACGAATTTTGCGTAAAAGTAAAGAAAATACTAAATTAGCGATTCTTTATGAAGTGATTGCCGAAGATACCAGTGAAGAAAGCACTTCCCAACGTCGCAAGGGAGCCGTGAAAAAATTCCCCGATCAACCTCGTCAATTGGAGTTATTACCCAAATTACAACCCATTCCCTTAAAAGCCGCAGAATCTAGCGAAAGTTATCGAGTTGAAGAAAATGATGATTAATTAATCTGAAGAATAGAATTTTATTAAAACCTAAGAAAACTTTCTCAGAAACTAGATTAGATGAAGTTTCTAGTTGTTTGAACTCTCAGGGTAAAGTTAAAAACCATTGAAGAGATGGATCAAGCAATTGCTCAAGGAATACAAGAATTAGGTCATCAATGATTGCTATTGATACAAATATTCTTATTAGATTAATGACGAGAGATGATGAGGAACAATATCAAAAAAGTTTAAAATTATTCCAGAATAAGAATATTTTTATTGCTGATACCGTAATTTTAGAAACCGAATGGGTTTTGCGATTTGCCTACAAGTTTAAGTCTGTCGAAATTTGTCAGGCTTTTAGAAAAGTTTGTGGTTTACCTAATGTTTATCTGACCAATGAAAGGTTGATTTTACAAGTTATTGAATAGTATGAAAAGGGACTAGATTTTGGTGATGCTTTTTATTTAGCTTCTAGTCATCATTGTTTGGAGTTTTATACTTTTGATGAGAAATTTATTAAAAAGTCTCAAGAGTTATCTCATACAACTTTAAAACAGCCGAAGTAAAGCAATATGATCACAACAAATAAGACGCATTACCCATACATTACTACACTCTACAAAATCGACTACTGTAGGATGTATTGGCGTGGCGTAACGCATAATAATTAGAAATTAATCATAATTAAAAGCAAAAAGGCGCGTTAGGTAACTTACCCTACAAGATCGCACTTTTTGCAGGTTGAGTTAAGGAACGCAACCCAACAAATTAAACGAGAATGATGTTAATTAATTGTGGAGGGGAATATTGTTTGTGTGGAAATGTTGGGTTTCATGAATGTCAACACAACCTACAAGATCGGCGATCGCACGGATTAACTTTTGATTTGATCGCACTTTATCCTAATAAAAACACGCGATCACCTTTTCAAAAAAAATCACTCTATACAACACTTAATGCTTTAACTTTTGCCATCTCTGTTTCCAAGCTGGGCAGTTTTTGATTGTATTTTTGGGCTGTTTGTAACCATAAATCTTTTATTATCATTAATTCCTGTAGGGTTTCTTCTAATGTTTCACCTTGAGCTAAACAACCCAATAAGGCAGGAATCTCAGCAACAAAACCACCTTCTTCACATGGATAAATAACAATGGGATAATTCATTTTTACTTTCTTTCGATAATTTCAACGACGCGACGAATATACACAGATTTTACCTTTTTGTTGTGGATAGGTATGACTACAATAACATCATTTCTTTTAAAGATGTGATGATTACCTGTAATTCTATCAAGGGAAAATCCTTCTAATTGTAGCAGTTTACAAACATCACTAAATCTCGCATTATTAGGACTACTTTTTAATAGTTCAAGCAGTTTGTCTCTTTTCGACACAGGTAAATATTATTCAATAATAATCTTGAGCTTATTTTCATTTTAACCTAAAGTGATCGCACTACGTTGATGATAAAATCGGCGATCGCACTTATTAAATTTAGTAGAAGTAACCATAGTTTGGATTAAAGAATGCAACCCAATAGATTAAACGATAATGGTGTTAATTAATTTTAGAAGGGAATATTGTTTGTGTGGAAATGTTGGGTTTCATGAATGTCAACTCAATCTACAAGAGCTATATTTTTTCTAAGATTTATGATTGATTTTGTTGATTTTACAATGGAAAATATAAAACAATCTCCTGCAATTCTTTTTGTTCACTGCAATTAATTAGTAATAGCAATTCATCAATTGCTTGGCGAATGGCCATCCGATCATTGACAACAAATAATCCTGACATCATCTCTCCTTTCATCAATCTTGGATAGGCAAAGTCGGGCATTGTTGCTCCGTCTGTAAACCAACATCTTGAACTCGAAGTAAATTTCAGCAATTCTCATTATGAGAATGATTCTCATGAATCTATCGCTTTACAATGCCTGAAACCCTTATTCTATCGTTGACCTGTTTAACTGTATTGGTAAATTTGACAACTTGTTATAGTACAAATGTTTTAAAATGAGAATTGCTGTTTTGTTTCATACTATATAAGGGCGATCGCCATTTGGAAATGTTTTGATGAAACGCGATCGCATCTGACAAATTTTATTTTATATAAAGACGATCGCATTTTAAATTTCTAGAAAAGTTACCAATCAAGAAATTGGAAGTTTACGAATACGAATAGATTTGTCATTAATTGTTATCGCTGAACCACTCCGTAATTCTTCTTCTAAGCTCGGTAAAACTATTAGTAATTTTTGTGTTATGGTATCGGGATTTGCAGAAGATAATCGCAATGTAATCAAACTCGGCTGATTATATTTAGCAAGAGCAATCAACATGGAAAAGTCTAGATCTTGGGTGATAATAATCCGAGCTTCGACTCTGGCAATTTCCAAAATATTAGAATCAGGAGCCGTCGCAGAAAGTAGTTCTGTTGTACGCAAAATGTCGTAACCATTCGTCCTCAATGCGGTGACGGTTAGAGGGGAAATATGTACATCGGCAATAAAACGAAGATTATTCATGCCGAAGGAATAGAAATTATTCTGTCTGAAACGGCCCAGGCGGCATAGTTAAGGGCTTGTTGAATATCTTCATCTTCTAATTCTGGATAGGCTTCTAAAATTTCCTGAATGGAAAGTTTACTGGCTAATAGTTTGAGGACAAATCCAACGGTGATCCGCATTCCTCTAATGGTAGGTTGTCCAAGACAAATATCTGGGTTAATGGTAATACGATTAAGTTGAGTCATGATGTTGGGACTCTCAAATGGTAACAATATTTTCTTGATTATTACACACGGTAAACTTGATAGCGATCGCAGTTTAGATTTTTAGTTCATGTAAAAGCGATCGCCCTAAGCTGTGATACATCTAAATTGCATTATTACAATATAAATTAGATGGAAATTTCTGCATAATCACCAAGTTTAATTTCATTGATAACGCCACAAACTTTGTCGGTCTGTGTCCGATTTTTTGGCCATGAAGTTGAGAGCAAAACAACAATAGCAATCTGACGATCGCTCAAATTTTGTTGATAGCGCAAATTCCGATCCGTTGTTACAAATATTTGATATCCCTTATCTTCAGCAGATTTGAGTAGATCTCCATTCGACAAATTAGACCATGCTTCCTCGTAGGCTGTTGTCACAGAATGTTCTGTCAAATATTTTCGCAAAGGTACAGACGTTCCCTGTTCGAAAAGAATTCTCATAATCTACGCCGCGATCGCCAACATATCAAGTTCATAGTTCAGTACAGCTTCGACCTGAGATCGCTTTACTGGCGGAAACCACTCCAAAAAATCTTCTACTGTTGCACCATCACGTAAATTTTCAAACAATGCTGAAACTGGAACTCGCGTCTTCCGAAATACCCAAGCACCGCTCATTTTAGAAGGTTCTCTTTCTATCGTATCTAGATTTTCCCAGTGCTTCATATCCTATACCTCCGCAAGTCAAAACAAAGCCAATAGTTTGATTGTAAACTAATTTTAAAGCAAGAGCTTGACTGTTTAAGAGATCGCATCTAACAAATTTTGTTTCATGTAAGGCGATCGCACTATTGTTCAGATATTTCAGCACTGTAGAATATGTTAGCTTAGCGTAACGCATAATAATTACAAATTCATCATAATTAAAAGCCAAAAGGCGCGTTGAGAAACGCTCTCTACAAAAGCTGCAAAAGCGATCGCATTTCGGGATATTGTTTAGATGATCGCAGTTTATAAAAATGATCGCATTTTCTAAAAACAAAATAGGAGGCGCGATCGCTTTAACGCTATGAGATGTTGGGTTTTCTGTTGTTAATCCAATCTACAGATCGGTGATCGCACTAGGAAATTGGTATCAGCGATCGCAGAGCCGCATTAACGGATTCACTGGTCGGGAAAGCTTGAGCAACATCAGGATCTAGGAAGACCACGTTATTTCCTGCCCGATAACGCTCTACGTATTTACCCCGAATCCCTCCTTCCATTTTGCTGAAATCATATTCAGGACGTAATTCATCCTCTAATTCGTTGCTATTCTCCTGTTTCATAAAACCTCTGTTCATGTTGATTTGCCTCCCGTGCGCTGATAAGCCTAACTCGATCTGCTCGGTCTGTATGAGAAACGATTAGGAGACGATGGATATGGGATAAACCAATGATAACGTAACGTTCTTCCCCATAAGAGTGATCTAGATCGGGGAATGTCACGGATAAAAGATCATTGAAAACAGTTGATGCTTCGTTGAACGATACGCCATGTTTTTTTAAGTTTAAATCTGCTTTGTCTGGATTCCATTCAAACTGCATTTAATTAATACTTATCGCTAGGCTTTAATCCTCAATTTTATCATCTAATTTAAAGGTTTATATTGATTAATAATGCTTGTTTTTCTTTTGTCAAACCAACCTACAGATCAGCGATCGCATTTCGAGATATTGTTTAGACGATCGCAGTTTATAAAAATGATCGCATTTTCTAAAAACAGAATAGAAAACGCGATCGCTTTTTTAGACAAGAAAGTAAATATTATTTGTGTGGAAATGTTGGGTTTCCTTTTGTTAATCCCAATCCAGGCGATCGCACTAACCCATGATGATTACAAATTAATCATTATTAAAAACAAACAAAAAGGTGCATTAAGTAAAGCATCGCTATAATTTCTCCCATTCATCTCGGCTAATTTGGGCTTGTTTTAATATTTTGCTCAATAAACCGATACTAATATCTGCCTGATGGGGATTAGGAATCGTGAGTTTGAGTTCTCCCTTAACCAAGTATTGATGTTTACCACCTGAATAAGGCCCTTTAAAGCCTGCTTTTTTGAGAAAAATAACCAGTTCTCGCCATTTTATTGCTTTCCAAATAGGCATCAAGCAACCTCTTGCAGTGAATTTAAACCGACACCATCAAGCACGGGAAATTGGTGACCTAAACGAAGTCCCAAGATAACCCAACCTTCTAAAGCATCTTGCAAGTCTTCTCGACAGGATTCGAGGGTATGGGCTTGACTCCAAACACCTTCGCAATCAGGAATTTCTCCGTAAAAAGTACCGTCTTCTAGCAACTCATAGGTTGCCTTTTGCATAGCTTTGGCGATGTATTCAGTTATCATTACTGTTTGCTCAAACGAATTCTAACTAACTTAATAGTATAATAGTATCACACAAATTTTCTGTTGTGCTAATGCTAAGTCTATTATTGCATTTCTCGATTTTTTTTAATTCTATTTGTAGAAGCAAAATATCATTCTAATTAATGTATTTTGATGTTATTAAGAACTTTGGTTTGAACGATATTCAACTCCTATGTTGAGAATAAAAACGGCGATCGCACTACAAGCGGTAGGATGTGTTAGCGTGGCGTAACGCATAATAATTACAAATTCGTCATAATTAAAAAATTATAAATTTAGCATGACTTTTACGATTTTATTTTAGAGATGACAAAAAGAGATAAACTTTGGCAAAAAGCAAAAGAAAGCCCTCAAAATTTAAGTTTTGATGAGTTTGAAACACTTCTACGTCAAAGTAATTGGAAATTAGAACGACAAAAGGGGAGTCATCGTTTATGGATTTCCCCAAAAGGACAAACATTACCAATTCAGCCGCGTAAAGATGGTAAAGCAAAACCTTATCAAATTCAACAATTTTTTATTTATCAGGAGGAAAAAGGCTAATGTCTTTAACAAACTATAATTTTGATAGTTTTACCATTATTTTATACATGGATGAGCAAGAGGATTGGTTGGCATATTTTCAAGAGATGCCTAATATTTCTGCCTTTGGTGATACGCCTCAAGAGGCTTTGGAGGAGTTGAAAACTGCTTGGGAATTAACAAAAGAATATTATCTTTCTCAAGGTCTTTCTATCCCCATTCCTCCGAAGCGTGAGAAGATTTTAGTTAATATACCAAAATGATCAGAATTAAAAGCAAAAAGGCGCGTTAAGTAACGCACCTTACAGCGATGGCGATCGCGTATTAGAATTTAATTTATATAAAAGCGATCGCATCTGACAAATTTTGTTTTATATAAAGGCGATCACTATTTGGAAATGTTTTGATGAAACGCGATCACACTATTGTTCAGATATTTCAGGGGAAATATGATCAGTTAAACTACTAAGATCATTTGGTAAAGGAATTTCGCCTTCTGCTGGAGTAATAGTTATTGGTTGTTGATAAGAAGCTTTGTTGGCTTTAATGACTTCAGTAATTGCTTCTGTAAAATTAGTTTGAGTAACGAATTTTTCCTCTTTCGGTTTATCCTCTCTAGCGGCAGCAACTACAGCTTGTAAGACAGCATTTTTAATATCTCTCCCAGATATTTCATCAAACTGCTTTGCTAATTCTGTAAAATTAACAGAATCATCTAAAGGTAATTTATCAGGAATTTGTACACTCCAAATTAATTTTCTTGCTTCTTCATTTGGTAAATCAAATTGAACTTTCCAACGGATTCTACTCAAAAAAGCTGGATCATAATTACGGATTAAATTAGTAGCGAAAATAATAACTCCTTGATAAGCTGATAGTTGTTTAATCATAACATTACGGGTCAAATTAACTTCTACATCAGTCGATTGAGTAACACTTTCTAACCGTTTTCCGAGAAATGAATCGGCTTCATCAAAAAATAAAATAGCATTGTTTTCAGTAGCAAAGTTAAAAGCAGATGCAAGATTCTGAGCAGTTTCTCCTGGAAATTTTGATTCTATCTGTTCAGCAGGAACATCTATAATTTTTAATTTTAACTCGGATGCTAAAGCTTCGGCCGTTAAAGTCTTTCCCGTACCTGATAAACCCGAAAAGTTAATTGATAAAGCTCTATCTAATTTGTGCTTTTCAGCCATCCCCCATTCTTCATAAATTAATTCTTGATACTTAATTTCAGCGAGAATTAAGTCAATTTTGTTTCGAGTATTTTCCGACAAAATGACATCATTAAGATTATATTTAGCCTCTCTTAAATAAAGATTAAAGTCGATATTAAATTTAGGAATAATAGCTTCTTCTTGAGAATCTTTTACAAGTTCTGAGTTATTATTAGCCTCGGAATTGTAAATATTTTGATTTTTAAAACTCTTGGGGGGATCGTAACGTGGCATAATTCTACTTTAGAAAATAATAAGGTTAATTGTTTCGATTATCAAAACTAATCGTTAGTGGTGAACCAATTTCTCTTCTGGTATTTTTGATTGTTTCTAGTGATTTTTTGATATTATCGTATATCAAATTTAATCAATCTGAATAATTAAAGAATCGAAAGTTAACTCTTTTTTCTCCCTTGCGTAAGGATCGACACTATTTTCTAAATTTTCTAAAAATCGTCCTACAACACTACTCCTGCTGGCTTGTGTTTTTTCAGAAGACGTAACAAATTCATTAAATGATATACTAAATAATTTCTGGCAATTTTTTGTCCATTCTTGACGAATTTCTTCTTTTAATTCATTGTCAAGAACGTAAATTGTTTTGAGTTTAGAATAAGAGTTTTGAGAAAGAATAGCTAAATCTCCCCGATTAATATTAATTTGTGGAATAACATAGCCTCTTTCTTTTTCATTTAAAATTCTTGCATCGTATAACCAAATTTTCAAAAACTCGAAATTACATTCACGAATGGAACGACTCTTACGAAAGAGCGGTCTCACAATTAAATCATCAAAACATTTTTTAACATCATCACTATTAATAAGTTCACCGTTAGCTGATTCTTTGACTGGTAATCCTATTAATACAATATTTTGTAAGCTTCCTCCTTCTGAAGAAGAAAAAGCAACGTCTATAAAAACTGTTTTTGGTTGAGAAGAACGAGACATAATAATTAATTCCAAATTACAATAGTTTGTTTTCTATCAATTCGTGGTGGAAGTTGTGTTCCAGCAGGTGCAAGACCTATGATCTCAAACCGAGAAGTTTTGATCTCAGGATTAACTGGTGGTGGTTGTTGATTATTTGATACAGAAAAATTACGACTTGCTTCTGAATAAGACATGATAATTAATTCCAAATTAAAATAGTTTATTTTCTCTTGGCAGCATTAAAAGTAATTGATGGTAGTAATTCTTGAGATGGTCTCAACATAGTACGACTTTTCCCACAAGTTTTGATCTCAGGATTAACTGGTGGTGGTTGTTGATTATTTGATATAGAAAAATTACGACTTGCTTCTGAATAAGACATGATAATTAATTCCAAATTAAAATGGTTTATTTTTTCTTGGCACTAAAAGTAATTGGTGGTGGTAATTCTTTAGATGTTGGCAACATACTACGACTTGTCCCAAGTTCCTCCATTATCGAGCCTTTTTGACGATTCTTAGGATTCCAAAGCTGTATTAAGATTTTACCTAGCCGTTCAATAATGATGAAAGAAATAACCTCCACATCACCAAAATACTCGTATATAAGTGATTCTATTACAGAATCCCACATTGATTGAAGTATCTCAACTAAAGCATTAATAAAAGGCCTAAAAGCTTCTCCTAGCCAATCAAGAAAATCATCAACTAAATTGCCTAACCATCCAAAGAAACCCATATTGAGCAATCCTCTAAATTATTAACTTGAAAAGTTCTAAACCTGTCTAAAGCAAGTTTTTATTGGAAGAGAGTAACTTTATCTTTATATCTACCCCCCAGAATACTTGATACCAACTTGACTCAAAATCTGAGCCACTTTTTCAGCCGCATAACTGGGAACCGTGATTTCATTCCCTGAAATGGAAGCATTAGAGCCGATCGCATCTGCAATTTTGGCTTTAGCTTCAGACTTTTTAGAATCGAGCGCGTAACTATCCAGAATAAATTTAGCCATAAAGATAACCCTGTTAAAATTTTTAGCGATTTATGACTAGCCAAGCCTGAATATCGCTTAAGCTGTAGCCGTTTCGCTGTATTTCTATTGAGAATAACAAAACTCTCTAGGTTTGACAACCTTTTGAAAAACGGATTTGTACGGGACTTTTGTTACTAAAACTCAACAAAAAACGGAAAAGATCGGATCAAAACTTGCTATAATTTGCGAAACCCTTGATTGGCAAAGCCTAATGACTGTAAAGAAAGCGTTGCAATACGTCGATCGCCTAATAGTGGAACAAACAGGCAAACATCTAGACCATCTTCAAAAAGCCGTGATAGAAGGAACTTGGCAACGACAAACCTACAAAAATATTGCCCAAGAACACCATGCAACAAAGAATCATGTAGGGGATGTTGGATATGAATTATGGCAACTTTTATCAGAACAATTAAAAGAAGATATTAATAAACTGAATTTTCGTTCTGTTATCGAAAGATTAATATTTGCAGATTCACCAATTATCATACAGAGCCACAATACCAATAACAATAACAGCAATAGTTTTAATATTTGCACTAAGGAAAATCAAGATACTTACCAACAAGAAGATGACAAAAATAAAAACTATCACGACTTAACTTTAGCTCCACAAATAATCAAGTTTTATAATAGACAAACTGAACTTGAAACCCTCGCTAACTGGATAATCAATCAAAATATTTGCTTAATTTCTGTCTTAGGATTATCGGGTATTGGAAAAACTACTCTTGTTAAAAAATTCGTTGACTTAAATCTCAAAAACTTTGAAATTATTATTTGGAAAAATCTTAAGTTTCCTAAATCTTTAGAATCCTTATTTGATGAAATATTAACAACTTGTCATCAAGAATCTCAAAACAATATCAGTGATAAAGTTAAACAAATTTCTACACTTTTGAGCGAGAAAAAAGCTCTCATTATTTTAGATGATGTACAAAATCTCTTTATCAGTAACGAATTAGCAGGACAATATCAAACTCAATATTTCGATTATCAAAAATGGTTTAAAATCCTCACAGATAGCCAACATCAAAGCACCATTATTTTAATTAGTCAAGAAGAATCTCCAGAAATGAACTGTTTAGATGAAGAATTATATCCCGTTAAATGCTTAGAACTTTCAGGATTAGATAATACAGAAATTCTTGAAAATAAAAATTTGAAAGATCCAGATCGCTGGTCGGAATTAATCTCACTGTATCAAGGCAACCCCAAATATCTTCAAGACATTACCATCTTAATTAAAGACTTTTTCGATGATAGTGTTACCGAATTTTTATCAGAAGAACAACCTATTCTCACTAATCAAATGCGATCGCAACTTAAACAGCTATTTACAAAACTCTCTCCCGTAGAAAAACAACTAGCTCTTGAATTGAGCAAATTTAAAGAACCTGTAGTTAGGGAAACCTTAAAAGAAAATTTAAAGCTATCATCGACAGACTTGATTAACGCCTTACAATCCCTAGAAAAACGCTATTTAATCACCAAAATCAAAGCAGACAAAACCCTATTTGATTTATCACCAATTTTTAAAGAATATGTCAAAATTTTTACTTAGAAAAACTAAGCGGCGATCGCGATTTTCTTATTCTTCCATCAAAAACCCAAAATCCTGTTCTAAAATTTTTAAAATCAGATTTAAAAAGTAATTAAAGAAACTGTTGTGAGCGATGATCAGCACATTAATTGAAATCTTGTCCATTTTACTCGTCTCTAATAATAAAGGATATTCATCTATTGATGATTTTTTATCGTTCTTTTGCCGATGGTAACTAACGTTAGAAATTTCCAGAAGTTGGGTTGACAAGCGTTAAAATGAAGATTGACGATTGGTCGGTCTAGCTCCTTTTTTTATGTCCCCTCAACCTAATTTAGTTGAAAAATTTTCACCTCATCGGTCTCATTACCGAATACTAGGATTAATAGGTCAAGGGCAGTTTGGAAGGGTTTATTGTGCATTGCATCGTCAATCGGGGCGACTTTACGCGCTCAAAGATTTAGAACATAAAGTTTTTCCCACTAATAAATTTTTACGAGAATTAGCCTATTTGGTGATGTTGCGCCATCCCAATATTGTGGCTTGTTATGCGGTGGAATATCATGCTCGTGGTCGTTATTTGGTGATGGATTACTGTGAGGGCGGAACTTTAAGAGATTTGATGGATAATGAAGGCGAAATTAGTCTGGTGCAAAAATTAAAATTAATTATTGACATTTTGGCAGGATTAGAAATCGCCCATAAATTTCAAATTATTCATTGTGACATTAAGCCCGAAAATATTTTATTAAAACTCACGGCGATGGGTTGGGACGCAAAAATTTCTGATTTTGGCATTGCCCAATTAACCGCAATCACAGGTAATCCTAATTTTGGGAAAGGATATACGGGTTCTCCTGCTTACATGGCTCCAGAACGCTTTTATGGTAAGTTTTCCGTCTCTTCTGACCTCTATGCTGTGGGAATTTTACTCTATGAATTAATTGTCGGCGATCGCCCCTTTTCAGGATTACCTGGACAAATTCAAGCGGCCCATTTCAATCAAAGATTAATTATTCCAGAGAATTTTCCTGTCAGTTTACGACCTATTTTAATAAAAGCTCTCGAAAAATTACCTCAAAAACGCTTTCTTGCCGCAGCCGATATGAAAAAAGCTTTAGAAACGGCCATGGAAGCGATCGCAAAAGAACATTATCCATCCACTTTTTTGAATTTTTCCACATCTTTTCTCAAGCAACATTCTGTTACCCAAATTTCATCAGATGCTCTAGCTTTTCCAGTTAATCAGTTAGCTGTTTTTGAAAAACAAGTTTATTTAGGAATGGATAATCAACTTCTTTGTCGCGTTTATGACAACCCTGATTTAACAGGTACTTGTCTTAAACAATGGGATGTTTATTTACGCTTTCCAATTATTAACTTACACGTTTATGAACAAGGAAGTTTTGTTCTTACGAAAAAACCTATTAAAAAATCTACTCTGAACCAGTTTCAATATTACCTTTATCAATTTTCACAAAATCAGCCAATCCATTCCTTAGCCCAAAAGCCTCTAGATTCATGGCAAACAAACAAGCTAGTTTATAGTTTTGCACCCAACGGAAAATGGTTAGCTTTGGTTACGCCCAAACCTGAAAAAGAAACCAGAGGCATCTTCCAAATTTTCAAATTACCCCGACTCAAACCCGTTGCTGTTCCTCACGATGGACTTTTTCCTTCTCAGTTAATTGCGATCGATAATGATCACGGACTAGCTATTTTTTTAGCAAAAACATCTTCTCGTCAAGCAACAGTTTTTCGACTATTTAATCGTCGTGGAAGTTTAATCTCAGCTTTTACTTTACCTTTATTATTAACTAAAATTACACTCAATAATGATACTCATAATCATCTTTTTTCCTTAGAACTAAACCAAGACAAAATTGCTGTTTTAATTCGACTCAGACCTTTAAAAGTAACTCGAATTGCTTTAAAAATTAAACCTTATTTTATTTTGTCTTATCCTTGGGGTTATCTTTTAGCCGATCGCCAAGGAACAATAAATTTACTGGATAGCGATGGCTATCATATTGGTGAATTTAATTTAGAAGAAACGATTACTGCGATCGCAATAGTAGGAGAATTTCGCTGTTTAGTTGCCACTTGGTCGGGCTATCGAGGCATGATTAAAATACTTAATCTCGGTTCTAATATAAGAGAAATTATTGATCAAATTTATGATGCTAGAAATTAGATCTTGCCAGCATTATTTAATAGTTTTTAACCACTTTTCCCACAGATCAGGACGACGTTTTTGAGTTCTTTCTTTTTGTTGATCTTCTCGCCATTTTGCGATCGCCTGATGATTGCCAGAACGTAAGACAGCAGGCACTTCCCAATCCCGAAAAATCGCTGGCCGAGTGTAATGGGGATAATCTAATAACTCAGTTTCAAAACTTTCTAATTTCAAAGATTCTTCTTTGCCGACCGTTCCAGGTAACAAACGCACCACCCCATTCACCAAAGCCAAAGCTGGAATTTCCCCACAAGTTAACACAAAATCACCCAGAGAAATTTCTCGCGTTATCAAATGGCCGACTCGTTCATCAATCCCTTCATAATGTCCACAAATAAGAATTAATTGTTCATAAGTGACGAGTTCTTGCAACAAAGGCTGATTGAGCGGTTTTCCCTGGGGCGTTAATAAAATAATTTCTCGCTTCGGCAATAAAGCAAGAGACTCAACTGCTGCAAAAATTGGTTCAGGTTTAAGTACCATGCCAACGCCGCCGCCATAGGATTCGTCATCCACTCGATGATGTTTATCTGTAGTGAAATCTCTAGGATTGATCAAATTGACAGACGCGATCGCCTTAGCCAAAGCTTTTCCCAACAAACCCGATTGTAGAGGAGAAACAAAAAAATCAGGAAAGAGCGTGATAATATCGATTTGCACAGAAACTCTTGACTATCTAAACTTTTAAATGTTAGTTTTATTTGTCCATGATGCTGCATTAGTTCCCAGATAAATAATGGATTCTAGACAGTTTTTAAGGGCAACACTGATCCTAGCTTAAAGGTATCATGCAATAATAAACAGGCCATAGTCTCGTCATTGAGTTAATATAGTTTCTCTGCACAGTAGCAGTAAGCTAATTTAATTCCCTAAATTATTAGTATCACGCTTTTCCTTAATTTTCTTAGCCTCATTCCCGATCTATGATGTTGCAAATCGAGACCCAATCTCCTGAAGAGCCTACGCCCTCATCCACCAAAACCGCTGTCCTGATTATTGGCGGTGCTGAAGATAAAGTTCATGGGCGCGAAATCCTTCAAACCTTTTGGACAAGATCTGGCGGAAATGATGCCGTGATCGCCATTATTCCTTCCGCTTCACGGGAGCCTGTTTTGATTGGTCAAAGATATCAGCAGATTTTTGAGGAAATGGGAACTAAATTGATCCATGTTTTGGATGTCCGCGATCGCGCTCAAGGAGAAGATCCCGAATTTCAAGCCATCATCGAAGACTGTACGGGCGTATTTTTAACAGGAGGAGACCAACTCAGACTCTGTGGATTATTATCAGATACGCCATTAATGGAGCGCATTCGCCAACGGGTAAAACTAGGAGAAATTAGCCTAGCAGGAACCAGTGCAGGAGCCGCTGTTATGGGACATCACATGATCGCAGGAGGCAGCAGTGGAGAATGGCCAAACCGTGCTTTAGTAGATATGGCGATGGGTCTGGGTATTTTTCCTGAAATCATTGTCGATCAACATTTTCATAATCGCAACCGCATGGCTCGTTTACTAAGTGCTTTTGCGGGACACACCGAAAAATTGGCGATCGGTATTGATGAAGATACTTGCGCGCTCTTTGAACAAGATGGACTTATTCAAGTCATTGGGCAAGGAACTGTTACTATTGTGGACGCAACAGAATTAACCTACAGCAATGCGGAGGAGTCTGAACCAAATGCGCCCTTAAGTTTACACAACCTTCGGCTTCATATTTTGTCTCATGGTGATGGTTATCATCTGCATGAACATAAAGCGATCGCTAAGATCAAAGTCAAACCTGCTTAAAATTGTTCACAGCAAACAGTTATCTATCTCCAGCACAATAGAAAATAATTAGTACAACTCTGAGCTTCTCAATGCGGATCTTAAGTTAACAGCAATCATGAAAATTCTGAAAACTCTCACTTTACGTGGCCCCAACTTCTGGAGCATTCGATACAAAAAACTGATTGTCATACGTCTTGACCTAGAAGATCTGGCAGAGAAGCCATCTAATGAAATTCCTGGATTTTATCAAGGCTTAATCGGCATTTTACCCAGTTTAATTGAACATTTTTGTTCGCCAGGCCATCGTGGTGGATTTTTAGAACGAGTTCAAGAAGGAACATATATGGGTCATATTATTGAGCATATTGCCCTAGAACTTCAAGAATTAGCAGGAATGACAGCAGGCTTTGGGCGCACTCGTGAAACCAGCACCCCAGGCGTTTATAACGTTGTTTATGACTATGTAGATGAGCAAGCAGGAAGATATGCAGGGCGGGCTGCCGTCAGATTGTGTCAATCGATTATTGACACGGGAACCTATCTTTTAGAAGAATTAGAGCGAGATTTGACAGATCTCAGGGATCTATATGCCAGTTCCTCCCTCGGCCCCAGCACAGAAACGATTGTCACCGAAGCCGATGCCCGTAAAATTCCGTGGATACTTCTCAGTGCGCGGTCAATGGTGCAATTGGGTCATGGGGTTCATCAGCAACGTATTCAGGCGACATTAAGTTCTAAATCAGGGATATTAGGGGTTGAACTTGCCTGTGATAAGGAAGGAACCAAAACAATTCTCAGAGATTCGGGCATTCCTGTTCCTCGTGGTACAACCATTGAATATTTTAATGATCTCGAAGATGCGATCGCGGATGTGGGAGGCTATCCCATTGTCATTAAACCCCTAGACGGTAATCATGGTCGCGGTATTACCATTGATATTAATGATTGGGATCATGCCGTTGAAGCCTACGATTTTGCCGCTAAAGAATCAAAAAGTCGTTCTATTATTATTGAAAGATTTTATAAAGGCAGTGATCACCGTATTTTAGTGATTAATGGCAAATTAGTCGCCGTTGCCGAAAGAATTCCCGCCCATGTTATTGGAAATGGCCAAGCCACTGTTGAACAATTAATTGAAATTACCAATCAAGATCCCAATCGAGGTGAAGGACACGCGAACATTTTAACCAAAATCACCTTAGATAAAACGGCATTAGATGTACTCAATCGTCAGGGTTATCGTTTAGATAGTGTATTAGAAACAGGAAAAACTGTTTATTTACGAGCAACCGCTAACCTGAGTACGGGAGGAATTGCCGTTGATCGCACCGATGATATTCATCCCGAAAATATTTGGTTAATGGAACGAGTTGCCCAAATTATTGGCTTAGATATTGCAGGAATTGATGTGGTTTCGCCCGATATTTCTAAACCTTTGCGCGAAGTTGATGGTGTGATTGTAGAAGTCAACGCCGCTCCTGGTTTTCGGATGCACGTTTCTCCCAGCCGAGGCTTACCCCGCAATGTGGCGGCTCCTGTGTTAGATATGCTTTTCCCTGCTGGAACCCCTTCTCGGATTCCCATTTTAGCGGTGACGGGAACCAATGGAAAAACGACTACAACCCGTTTATTGGCGCATATTTATCGACAAACTGGAAAAACAGTAGGTTACACCACCACCGATGCCATTTATATCAACGAATTTTTAGTTGAAAAAGGCGATAATACGGGGCCTTACAGTGCCAGCGTCATATTAAAAGATCCTACCGTTGAAGTTGCAGTCTTAGAAACTGCTAGAGGAGGAATTTTACGCTCTGGTTTAGCCTTTGATACCTGTGATGTGGGTGTGGTTTTAAATGTTGCGGCTGATCATCTCGGTTTGGGAGATATTAACACAATTGAACAAATGGCAAAAGTAAAAGCCGTCGTTGCCGAAGTTGTTAATTCTCAAGGCTATGTCGTTTTAAATGCCGATGATCCCTTAGTTGCCGCAATGGCTGAGAATGTCACCGCAAAAATCGCCTATTTTTCCATGAATCCTGAAAATCCTATTATTCTCAATCAAATGCGTCGGGATGGTTTAGCGGCGGTTTATGAAGACGGTTATCTCTCGATCCTGGAAGGTAAATGGACATTACGAATTGAAGAAGCAATTAATGTTCCAGGGACAATGGGAGGAATGGCTCCTTTTATGATTGCTAATGCTTTAGCGGCTTCTTTAGCAGCGTTTGTGAACGGGGTGGACATTGAATTAATTCGCCAAGGACTCAGAACTTTTGTTTTATCAGCCGAGCAAACTCCTGGAAGAATGAATTTATTTAATCTGGGAACTTATCACGCTCTAGTCGATTACGCCCATAATCCTGCGAGTTATGAAGCGATCGGGGCTTTTGTCCGCAATTGGAAGGGTCAACGCCTGGGTGTCATTGGTGGGCCTGGCGATCGCCGCGATGAGGATCTGATGGAATTAGGAGAAATTGCCTCTCGCGTTTTTGACCGCATTATTATTAAGGAAGATGATGATAAACGCGATCGCGAATCGGGGAGTGCTGCCGATTTTATTCTTAAAGGCGTTTTACAAACCAATCCTACTGTACAAACCGAAATTATTTTAAATGAAACTGAAGCTCTAGAAAAAGCTCTAAGCCAAGTTGAGCCAGGCGGATTGGTGGTGATTTTCCCTGAAAGTGTCAGCCGCGCGATCGCCCATATTCAACGACATAATCCCGTGGAATAAATCATTTTAAGGTAGTCAAAAGTCTGCCTTTTTTCTGGTTATTTAGGCGACCATACAACAGAAATGTGCGATCGCAGTAAAAATCATAACTACTTTTTTATATTCGATAAAAAACGACTACCTTAAAAAAGATAATCGCCTTGTGAATTATATTGAGTTAATTAAGAATTTTTGTCTTCTTTAGTAACTTTAGCCAAGCGACGTTTAAAGGCAGCCACAAAACCAACTGCGGCGGCTGAACCAAGCATAGTTAAAGGCTCAGGAATGGATGTTATTGTATCAGCATCAACTCCAATAGATGCGGAACTCCATTGAAGAGAACTTCCTGCGGCGAGAGGGTTGGGCAATATTTCAATTTTGAAATGAATGTCATTAAATGTTTGAGTTCCTGGTGGAATAAGATTAACATTAAAAACACTATCTAGAGTCGATCCCCCGCCTGGAAGATTTGCTGTTATCGGTATAGTCCAGTCTGTTTGAGTACCAGGAATAGTAGAACCATTATTTGTCAAATAAGCAGTAGTTTTTAAAAGATAAAGAATACCACTAGTTGCAGACACTCCACTGAGCTTAAGATGATATGACTCATCGCTATTGAACGAGGTGTCAGTTATGTTTACTAACCCATTTAAATTAATATTAAATTCAAAAGGAGTGATATCGTCTGGACTATCAGTGTAGCTTATTGGGTGTGACCCCACGTTGATGAAAAGAATAAAAAGTGATAAAATAAAATAAAAAGTGATAAAGAGGAAAATTTTATGACAGCAAGACTAATTAATATAGAAGGTTCAAAAATAAAAATAGAACTAACATTAGAACTCAGT
>JANNLO010000320.1:0-23991 GCA_031396835.1 Snowella sp. SOY_38_metabat_116 | reverse complement strand
CAACTGAGATCTAAGATAAGAGGAATTTGGGGTTCAATGCTTTTTTGAATGACTTCGACCAAGGTTTTTAAATTGTTGACCCGTTCCTGACTCGCCAAATCTAAATTTAACTGGGAAACTATTTCTAAAACCTTTTCTGGTTCTCCTCGTAGATCAAATAATTGTAAGGCCCATTTTTTTAGATCAGCAGAAGGATAATCTAGATTTTCGAGTTTGACGTAATCTAACTGGGTTAGACATTCTCGGACTTGTGATTGTAAAAAGTCGGGAAATCGAGACAACAGCGATCGCGTTAAACCAGCTTCTCCGAGAATCATTTGCCATTGGGGAATACCCAAAATCTTCAAATTATCCGCCATCAAAAGTAACATTTCCGCGTCGGCCATCACCCCGCCCACAAAGAGCAATTCTACTCCAGCTTGATAAAATTCTAATTGTCGTCCGTGATAACCAACGGGAGCTTTACGAAATATATTGGCGCGATAACACAACCTTTGGGGATAAACACTATCTGTCATCCGAGTTACGGCCGCCCGCGCAATCGAAGCTGTCAATTCAGGACGTAAACCCAAGGTTCCCGCCGAACTATCTTGGAGTTGAATCACCGTTGAAGGATCAATCGCACCTCCTGCTACCAAAGTATCTAGCCATTCTAGGGTCGAAGTAACAATGCGTTGGTAGCCCCAGCGTTGAAAAGTCTCTTGCACGCGATCATTAATCCAAGCTTTTTTTGAGCAACTTCAACGGGCAGTAGATCCCTAGCTCCAGCAGGCGGTTGATGAATCATAAATGAAGTCAAAATAATAGGTCAAAAATAGTCGAGCAAAAGGAAAGTTTTCCTATTTTACTTTTTCTTGCCGCCAAAAAATCCGTTAAACAGTCCAGGTTTACTTGATTTATTATTGTCTTTTTTGTTGTCTGGGGGAATAATCTTATCTAATTCCTTCTTGGCCGTAATAATAATTGGATCTTGGGGATTAATTTCTAAGGCCATATTAATATGAACTTTTGCCATTGTTGCCATCTTACTTTTTAAATAAGATAAACCCAATAAACAATGGGATTGACTATCTCTAGGATCAATTTTTAAGACTTCTCGTAATTGGGCGATCGCCTCAGAATAATTTTCTCGTTCATACTGTTCTTTAGCCCTTTTATAATATACTTCTTGAGGAGTAGTTTTGGGCGTTTCTTTTTTAGATTCTGCGGGTATCGGTGAAGATTGAGTTACGATTGTTGCGTCTGATCTAGCACGAACAGCAGAAGAAATAGTTGTTAAAGATTGGGTTTTCATAGAAACCGATTGACCCGATTTCATCATCAGATAAATCAAGTTTAATTCACTAATATGTCCTATTTTTAAAAACACATTTTCTAAATCACCATAAAGATCGGTGACCAAGGGATAGAGTAATTGATGATAAACCAAATCTAAATTATTAGTTGCTCGAAAAAGTTGTTGAGAATCTTCATTAGTCAAAGTCATTTTATCTTTTTCGGGAATCAGACCTTTAGCAATTTGGGAAATAACTAAAACTTGTTCTGTCAGACTTGTTTCCCGCGACAAAATTTCATAAGCTGGATTAACTAATTTAGAAAAAAGTTTAATCGCTCGTTTTTTAACTGACTCATTCTTGAATTTACAAGTATCAGGATGGAGAAGATAGGCAATTTTTAAATAACGCTGCCGAATTTCTTGGCTACTCATATTTAATGGCGCGCCCAAAATGGCATGATGATCCATCATGTTATATCTAAATAATCCCTGTTTAACTGGAAAATCTACCATTATTGCTCCCGTTTATTCCGACCTCCTACTTTATCATTCCCTAAAATTTCAAAGGCTTGCTCATTCCTTGTTATCAAGATTAATTATCTTTGTCAATTAACTGATTTACTTTTGCCCCAAAAAATCAACAAACCAGGCTGAAGATTTGATTAAAGACTGACTAAGTTCCCTGTGAATTAATCCATTTGTCGCTAAAATCCTGCCTGACTGAATCTCTAAAACACTTCCATCATAAGCTGAAATTTTTCCTCCCGCCTCTTCTAGAATAACAACCCCAGCGACAACGTCCCAAGCTTTGATTCCCCTTTCCCAATATCCTTCCAATCTGCCACAAGCCACATCAGTTAAATCTAAGGCCGCAGAACCGCTACGACGCACGCCTTGGGTTAAATGGGTCAAATGGCAAAATTCTGCGTAATTATTATCTAAAGTTTCTGTGCGATCATAGGCAAATCCTGAGACCAGAAGACTTGAATTTAAAGTTGCCACTCTAGAAACCTTAATTGGACTATGATTGAGCGTTGCCCCCAGTCCTTTTGCTGCCCGAAATAGTTCTCGACGAAAAGGATTATAGATCGCGCCGACCTGGGGAATTCCTTCTATCATCAACCCAACAGAAACACAAGCAACGGGATAACCATGGGCATAATTGGTGGTTCCATCGAGGGGATCAATGGCCCAAAGATAGGGATTTTGGTTTTGATTGCCTAAATAGCCTGATTCTTCCGCTAAAATTGCATGATTTGGAAAATTACGAGTAATAATTTCTAGAACAACTGACTCGGCTTTTTGATCAGCTTCTGTGACCAAATCTCCTGGTCTTCCTTTTTCGGCGATCGCGTTGAGCTTGCCATAGAGATTTTCGAGAACTTCACCAGCTGCCAAAACAGATTCGGTCGCAATCTCTAAAAAAAATTGTAAATTTTGTTGATTCATGGTCAAGGGTTATTAAATAAATATTCAAAAAACGAAGAAAAAACATCAGTCCGACAAAATCAAAAAGTCTATTGCATTGAATATATCAGATGACAGAAATTAATTTTCACCTAATCTTCATCCAAAGGTAAGCCAAAACGGACTTTTCCACGACCAAAATAACGACCAAATTGTAATTCATAGACTTCATCTTCTTCCTGGGTTTCGACTTCGAGATCAGAACAAGGATAGCTGACACACAAGAGCGCGTAACCTTTTTGTTGTAATTCGGGTGAAAGTCCCATGGCTTCGGGTTGATAAATTTCGCCTGACAGAATTTTTACCGCACAACTCGTGCAAGCTCCATTTCGACAAGCAAAGGGTAATTTATAGTTTTGTGCCTCTGCACTGTGGAGAATATAGGCATTTTCAGGGACGGATAAGGTATGAAATTCATCGGTTTGACGGTTGTGTATCCGAATTTGATGGGTGCGAGTCATAAGTTTTTTTATTTTAAATGAACTATTTGCCATTATCTATTGTATGATTAAAAGCTGTGACTCACCTGGAGAGGTGGCCGAGTGGTTGAAGGCGCAGCACTGGAAATGCTGTTTAGGAGTAATTTTAACGAGGGTTCGAATCCCTCCCTCTCCGTTCTCAAAACATATATCCCGATAACGCAGTTGTGTTTTAAACATTATCAATAACAACTAAAAACGGCGATCGCCCTGATCTGGATTTAATTTCACTCAATATAAAGAGGATCAACATCAATCTTCATACTCACCAAAGAGGGGCAGATTTCTCGTAATTGTTTTAAGTTGAGATCGTTGACTAAATTATCAGAAAATTTTAAAAGAATATGCCAGCGAAATCGTCTAGCTATCCGCAGAATATTGGCTGGAGCAGGGCCCAAAATTTCTGCACTATTTCCTACCATTAACTGACATTGTTCAGCGATCGCAACTGCCGTAGTTTCTACTAAATCAGCATCCAAACTACTGAGACGAATCAATAATAAGTGACCGTAGGGTGGATAATTTAAAGCTTGTCTTTGAGGTAATTCTTGGTCAACAAATGTTTGATAATCGTGATCTTTAACGGCTTGAATTACGGGATGATTAGGTGTATAAGTTTGAATGATTACTTGACCTGGTTCATCGCCTCGTCCTGCCCTACCTGCAACTTGAGTTAATGTTTGAAATGCTCTTTCTGCTGAACGATAATCAGAAAAATTCAATAAACTATCGGCAGCGATCGCCCCAACTAGGGTGACTTGTTCAATATCTAAACCTTTGGTCAACATTTGTGTTCCAACTAAAATATCGGCTTTTCCTTCAGTAAATTCAGCTAAAATTCTGCGGTGAGAATCTTTTGTGCGGGTTGTATCCCCATCAAAACGAAGCCAACTTAAATCAGGAAATTGTTCGCTCAAAGCTTCTGTAACTTTTTGAGTTCCACTCCCAAAAAATTTTAAATAGGGCGATTCACAACTCGGACAATGGCGAGGTTGCAGTTGGGTAAAATTACAATAATGACAGCGTAAAAGTTCTGTTGCTCCTGTATGAGTGTAATGAAAAGAAAGGGAAACATCGCAATGAGAACATTCCAAAACAAAGCCACAACTCCGACAAGAAACAAAGGTGCTATGACCACGACGATTAACAAAAAGAATGCCTTGTTTTCCCTGTTGTTTTAGTTGCTTTAAAGCAGTTTGTAAAGAATAACTAAAAATTGACCGATTACCTAGTTTAAGTTCTGCTCGCATATCAACAATTTCAACAGGTGGTAAAGGTCGCGCGGCGATACGTTCTGGTAGGGAAAGATAATGAACAAATTTTGAATTTTGAGCAAGTTTAATTTGGAGCCAACTTTCTAGAGAAGGAGTTGCTGATCCCAAAACCAAAGGACAATTTTCTAATTCGGCTCGCCATTGAGCGACTGTGCGGGCATGATAAGACGGAATTAGTTGACTTTGTTTAAAACTACTATCGTGTTCTTCATCTAAAATAATTAATCCTAAATTGGGCAAGGGAGCAAAAATTGCTGAACGAGTTCCAATCACAATTTGAGCAGTTCCTGTTAACATTTGTCGCCAAGTATCGTAACGTTCGCCATCAGATAAAGCACTATGATAAACACAAATTTTATTGCCAAATCTAGCTCGAAAACGATCAGTTAATTGGGGAGTTAAACCAATTTCTGGTACTAAGATTAAGGCAGACTTTCCTGTTGCTAAAATGGGCGCGATCGCCTGAAGATAAACTTCTGTTTTGCCTGATCCAGTTACACCATGTAATAAAACTTGAGCAAAACCTTTTAAATTTCTTAAAGTATTTACCGCCTGAGCTTGGTCAATTGTTAGGGTTTTAGCTTGATCCCTGCTAGTTTCGGGTTGAGACAATAATCTTAGTCGTTCTCTTTTTTCAAGAATAATATAGCCTTTGGTTCCCAATTGTTCAATCACAGAATCACTACAATTCGCTAATTCTTTTAAGTCATTTACCCAAATTTCTCCGCCTTGGTGAGATAAAACTGCTAATACTTCTCGTTGTCTTGGTGTTAATTTTATATCTGAATCTTGGGTTAATAATATAGCTAGATTTTGTTCTTTTGGACGACTAATTTTAGGCGATTCTAAATAAGTTTCTATCCAGCCTTTTTTACTTAATTCTCGAATGCCTTGTTGTGAATATTTAACCTTATTTCGTAAATAAGAATAACTATAACTACCAGTTTTCTGTTTTTGTAAAAGTTGCAAAATTTCCCGCGCAGGTAAACTACAAAAAACCTCTGCTCCTGTTGGTAATTTATCTGTTTTTAGACGAACTCTTCGCTGCGATCGCGCCAATAGTCCAGGCGGCAAAGCCATACGAATCACGCTCATTAATTCCGTTTTATAATAATCTGATACACGAGCCAGCAATTGCCAATAAGAAATCAGAAAAAAACCTTTGGTAACAACTTCTTCAATCAGTTTAATTTGATTTAATGTTAAATCGGCTGGCAATTCTGAGATCAAACTAATAGCAATGCCGCCAATAATCTGTGAGCCAAAAGGAATACTTAAAATATCACCAACTTGAACCGTTAAATCATCAGGAATAGCGTAGATATATAGACCCTGAATGCCTGGAAAATCTACCAAGACTTGCACATATTCTCTTCGGTCTTTCAAATAGGGTAATAGAGGCTCCATAACCGCAAAAATAGGAAAAGATTCAGACATTAAAAGTGCTTAAAATTAAGTTCTTTTGCTAAGTTAGTATAGCGTTAACCTTATAGATTTTTGTGTTTGAGCCTGAGATTAGGGAAGAAAAAATTTCGGGCTTAACTAGGCAAACGAAAAAATGCCAGAATGGAATTAAATTAGGAAGACTTAACCTTGAAGCTATCTACAAGAGTCTTGATCATCGTTAGACTCAGGATTAAAGAAGTTTTAAAGGTGATGATATCTTTATGTTAAAAAATACCTTTTTTGTGATTAGATAGACAAATTTTTCTGAAATTTTTGTTAACCTAGAAACAAGTTTACTTCTGCTTTGATGTTTCTTCTGGGCAGATTGTTGACTTTAATCTTTTTTTGAACTTTTTTTGAAGATTTAAAATGTTTTTATTAGTTTTTTAAAAGCAAATTCTGATTTTTTTTCAATTCTAATAATTTCTCGTCTATAAAAAACAGCTACTAAGTCAAGATTTTTTGGAAAAAATGAACAAAAATCAGGTTGAACAAATCTTTTTTCTCATTTTTACTTGCTTGATTAAGGAGATTTTATTAAGAAAAATTTAAAACAGATCGACTTTTCGAGAATTTAATGTCATAATCGGCTCAAATAAAATTTTTTTGACTGAACACTTTTTTAATAACCTCATACTTTAATACTTTTTCATACCATCATTTTTTTATAAAATCTCTAAAAACAATGTATAACAACAATTTTGTCACCGAGAACATAACTGAAGTTATCAATACTCTTGAGGTTCAAACCCCAGAAAATTTTAATCTCAATCATGTGGAAGTAGATTTTTCCGACCTTGCCGATGAAATGGGAAATCCTGTGGTTTCGGGTTACAGCAAAACCTCGTCTGATGATACTATTGGTGCATTTTTCAAGGAAATGGCGCGCTATCCTCTACTCAAGCCAGAAGAGGAAGTTGAGTTGGCCAATAATGTCCAGCTTTTAGTCAAGGCAGATGCAAAACGCGAGGAGTTAGCCGAAAATCTCAAGCGTCCTCCGACAAAATTGGAATGGGCTGAAGCTCTTGGTTTTACGAATGAACGTCAATTAGACAATTGGCTCCATCGAGGACAAACAGCGAAACGCAAGATGATTCGCTCTAATTTACGACTGGTTGTTTCTATCGCCAAACGTTATCTCAATCGGGGAGTTCCTTTTCTAGATTTGATCCAAGAAGGCGCGATCGGTTTGAATCGAGCTTCTGAGAAATTTGATCCAAACAAGGGTTATAAGTTTTCTACCTATGCTTATTGGTGGATTCGTCAAGCAATTACTCGTACTATTGCCAATGATGCGCGCACAATTCGTTTACCTATTCATGTGGTGGAAAAGCTCAATAAGCTGAAAAAATTTCAACGTTCTCTCAAACAAGAACTTCAGCGTAATCCCAATGAAGCCGAGTTAGCAGAGTCTTTAGAGATGACTCCCTATCAACTGCGACAATTATTACAATTGCGTCGTCAATCGCTTTCTCTTAACCATCGAGTAGGAAAAGGAGAAGATACGGAATTAGTTGATTTGCTTGAAGACCATGATTTGCAATTGCCTGAAGATCGAATGAGTGAAATGATGCTTCGACAAGAAGTTTCTGAAGTGTTGACCGATGTTTTAACAGAACGAGAAAAGGAAGTGATTTCGCTCCGTTATGGATTAGCTAGCAGTCAGAGTTACACCTTAGAAGAAGTTGGTGTGATGTTCAATTTGTCAAGGGAAAGGGTGCGCCAAATCCAAAGTAAGGCAATGCGAAAACTTCGTCGTCCTCAAGTTGCTCGTCGTTTAAAAGGTTGGTTGAATTAAGACATTTTGCTGATTGATTTTGACTTTAATCCTCAACTTTCTTGCCCGTATTTCAAGACGAATTTGTGTTAAATATGTTTGTGATTTGCGCGGCTCAATTTTTTGATATTTTAGCAATTTTTACGTTGATTCAAATTTCGGCTAAATGAAAAAAATTGTTTCACAAAATAATGAGCTGTTTAGAAGCGATCGCGACAGAAATTGGCGGGGAAGTTGAGGATTTTCTTATTTTCTCATAAAAACTTTAGCTATCATATTCAGGATTATTCAAGATAATTGACGACTAGAAATTTTCCGTTGATTCATATAAAGAATAAGACTTGCTAAAATAATCATTCCTGTTAAATATTTAATAAAATCGGGAACAAAAGGACTAGGCGAAAAAAAGCCTTCAATAATACCAGCAATAATTAATAAAGGAATAATACCAAATACTAATTGGGCTGACTGAAATCCATAAACTTTTAAGGCATCAACTCGACGATATTGTCCTGGAAATAGTAACGCTTTTGCTATTAATAATCCTGCTGCTCCTGCCAAGAAAATAGCTGGTAATTCCAAGGCTCCGTGCGGAAAAACAAAGGCCCAAAAAGGATAAGCTAAATTATTTTGACTAACTAAAGTTGCGATCGCTCCCATTAATAAACCGTTATAAAACAAAGCATAAATAGTAAATAAACCTGCTGTGATACCACCGCCAATCATATTAAAAGCAACACTCAAATTATTGATCATAATGTTACTAGAAGCCCAAGGTTCCGTGCCAACAATTGATCCCATCCAAAGTTCATTTTTGTCCCTAACTTTAGTGATTAATTGTTCAGGAACAACCAACGCCATAAAAGTTGGATCTTGCCACGCATACCACCAAGCAATTAATGCACCCATGCCAAATAAAGCGATCGCAATTGTAGTATAAACCCAAGTTTGTTGAATCACAGTAGGTAATCGCCAACGATAAAAATCCACAACAGATTGCCATTCTTGATGACGTGAACCCTGATAAATTTGACTATAGGCACGAGAGGTTAACTGTTGTAATTCTCGGATTAAAATAGCACCAACTTCATGGGTTTTTGCCCTGGCTAGATCGGCAGTAATTGAGCGATATAAACTAGCTAATTGTTGTATTTTTATTGCAGAAAGAGATTTGATACCTTTTTTTTCAACTTGGGTTAATAATTGTTCCAAAATTTTCCAATCAGGTTCACGGCGAGCAATCCAACGTTGAATATTCATAAAAGTTTTTATTGATTTTTCTAAACTTAGTTTAAGATAACTGCAAAGACTATTTTGGAGTTGTTAAGTTATGCCTAAAAATTCTAATCTTCGTCCAATCAGTGAACCGTTGAGTGTTGGTAATGTTGTTAGTGCAGGTTTAAGAATTTATCGAGATAACTTTAAAGTTTATTATTTAGAAGCTCTCAAAAGTTATTTATGGATATTTATTCCTGTCTATGGTTGGGCAAAATTTGCTGCTATTCAAGGAGTAATTGCCCGTTTGGCTTTTTTTGAAGTGAAAGAAACACCAGAAAGTCTTGCCGATGCCCGTCGTCAGGTCATGCCTAAAATGTGGATGTTTTTGGTAGTGGGCATTTTAAGTTTTTTAATTATCTTCGCAGGATTGATCGCTTTTGGAATTGTTATTGGCTTGCTGAGTGCTGGATTAGTCGCTAATCTTCAAGGAAATCCTCTAATCTCTTTTATTTTTGGTTTAATCATACTCCTATTCTGTCTATTTTTGATATTTGCTTATATTTGGCTGATATCTCGCATCTCTTTTGCTGACTTAGCGATCGCGATCGATAATATTAGAGAATCAACTAAAGCAATTGGCAGAAGTTGGAATTTAACTCAAGGTTTTGTTGTTAAGATTCAAATCATTTTCTTGATTGCTTTTTTATTAACAATTCCGTTTTCTATTATCAGTAACTTACCAACATTATTATTCCCAGATTCTACTACTGTATCATTAATAAATCTAGTTCTATCAATTCCTTTTGGAGCATTATTACTTCCCTTTTGGCAATCAATTAAAGCTGTTATTTATTATGACTTATTAACTCGTAAAGAAGGATTAGGATTAAATCTTAGAGATACAAATAATGAATGATCTTTAGTATCAATAAAGATTGTCGAATAAATTAGCAACCAGACTATACCGAACATTATTAATTTTATTTAATGCGACTCCATGCGTTTTTTTAATAAAGTTGCACTCCAAACTCCCGAAAGTGTTGAATTAGATTTTACCCTTGCTGGCATTGGCAATCGAGCTTATGCCTTAATTATTGATGATATTATTTTTGGGTTAATCTTAATTATTGCTCTGCTGATGGGAGGACTATTTACTTACTTTTTATTTCAAGTTATTCATATTGATAATTGGCTTGATAGTAATACCCTTGGGCTTTGGTTATTATCTATTCAATTATTAGTAATGTTTAGTATTTATGTTGGTTATTTTGTTTTTTTTGAAACCCTTTGGCAAGGACAAACACCAGGCAAAAGAATCGCAAAAATTCGAGTAATTCGAGAAGATGGTCGTTCTATTAGATTACCTCAAGCAACCCTTCGAGCTTTATTGCGTCCTGTTGATGATTTTCTATTTTTAGGAATGTTTTTAATTATTTTTAGCAAACAAGAAAAACGAATTGGCGATTGGTTAGCGGGAACTTTAGTCATTCAAGAAGAACAAAATTTATCTCCAAAAAAATTAAATATTTCACCTGAAACTGAATCTTTAGTTCAAGAACTTTTACAAAAAAACGCGATCGCCGAATTATTACCCGAAGATTTCGCCATAATCCGAGAATATCTCCAACGTCGAGAAGGAATGTTGCCCAAAGGTCGTCGTGAACTAAGTGTTAAATTAGCTCATCAAGCCAAATCTTTGCTCAAATTAGAAGATATTCCCGATGGCACTTCCGCCAATATTTTTCTAGAAGCAATTTATCTCGCCTACCAACAACAACATTAAAAATCAAATCCATCGTTCAGAGTTCGGCTTTACTTGTAAAATGCTCTAGGGTATGTCTGCGCTTACCCAATCGTTAATTCTTAAAAATCGTAATATTAGGAGAAATTTCGTGGATTTATCTCGTATTCCAGCTCAACCCAAGCCTGGCTTAGTGAATGTTTTAGTTGAAATTCCTGCTGGCAGTAAAAATAAATATGAATTTGACAAAGACCTCAATGCCCTTGCGCTAGACCGCGTTCTCTATGCTTCTGTGCAATATCCCTACGATTATGGTTTTATTCCCAATACTTTGGCTGATGATGGCGATCCTTTGGATGGCATGGTAATTATGGATCAGCCGACTTTTCCTGGGTGTGTGATTACAGCGCGTCCCATTGGTATGTTAGAAATGATTGACGGTGGCGATCGCGACGAAAAAATTCTCTGTGTTCCCGACAAAGATCCCCGTTATGCTCATGTTAAATCCCTTAAAGATATTGCAGGACATCGGTTAGACGAAATTGCAGAATTTTTCCGTACTTACAAAAATCTGGAAAATAAAGTAACAGAAATTTTAGGTTGGAAAGATGTAGAATCTGTTTTACCTTTAGTCGAAGAATGTATTAAAGCTGGACAAAAATAGCTTTTTTTGTTTAAGTAACGGTGGGCCAGTCCCACCCATTAATGATTTACCAAGAGTTAGTTTACCGATTTTTTAAGATAATTTAGGTTAACTTTTAGATATAAAAAACTTAAGTATTGTTAGTAAATATTCAGCTTGAAAATCAAATAACAGTGAGCCTAATTATTCTTAATAAAAATTTTATTTTGGCCGATTGATATTTTAATTAATTAATGCGGCCAAAATATTAGTTTAAATCATCTAAATTCCTGCATGACCTAAGGCCAAGCCCGTAATTAACATTCCAATAACCAAAAAAGGTTGCGCGCTGGCTTGATATTTGACATCGTTTTCTAGAGGATTTCGCAGAAAATACATATCCTGAAAAGTGATTTGAGGAATAATTAGTAATAAGACAATCGCAGCATAAAGATTTTCTTGAATAAAGATCAAATATCCCGCAATTCCTGCCTGAAAAACATCGATCATAATCACACAAATCCAAGCAGAAGCGGTAATTCCAAACATCACAGGCAAAGATTTTAATCCTAATTGGCGATCGCCTTCCACACTTTTAAAGTCATTGACAACCGCAATTCCCAAACCAGCCAAACTATAAATTAAAGTCAGAATCGCAATTTTCCAATTTAATTCTCCAAAAAGTGCATGACCAGCCCACCAAGGCAACGCAATATAACTGGCTCCTAAAGCATAATTTCCGAGCCAACCATTTTGTTTTAGTTTTAATGGAGGTGCAGAATAAATATAGGCAATAAACGCGCCACCTAAAGTTAAACACAGCATGACGGGAAACTCATGGCCTGCCCAAAGATCCAGCAGATAAGATATGCCCAAACCACCGATCAGCAATACACCAATTTGAGCCGCAACCTGGGGAATGGAAATTGCACCACTCGGAATCGGGCGATAGGGTTCATTAATCGCGTCAATTTCTTTATCATAAAAATCATTCAAAGTCTGGGTATAGCCCGTCATTAATGGCCCAGACAACAGCATACAAGTCAGAACTTTTAAGATATTTTCTAATGACCAGATGTATTCTCCCGACGACGCGGCCCCACAAACTACGCCCCAAATTAAAGGAATCCAGGTAATCGGTTTCATTAATTGCAGCCGAATTTTCCAGATTGAGGTTTCGCCAGATGCAGCCCCTTTCATTCCTAATAATTGACGGGTTTTGGCGGTGCGATCGCCTTGAATTTCTGGGATAGTTGGGTCAGAAGGCGGTAAGTTAGACATAAATCAAAGAGAATAATCAAAGCTTTTCGTTATTTTACTTTACAACTAACTTGTTTTTTATTGACAATGAAACCTAAATATTGGCATGATCAACTTTCTCGACACTGGCAACGATTTTTGGCGAATCCCTATGAACATTTATTTTGGTCGTTAATTCTGCTTTTTTTCTCTTTTTCTGTCATCGATGAAAATAATATTTTTGGCAGGATCGCCCTAAGTTCACTATTTTTAATTACCATCTTATTTGTCATTGAAACCTTTGGATTACGACACAAATTTTTACACATTTTTAGAGCGATCGCAATTTTATCTTTTGTTTTTAATTTATTAGCAATCATCTCAGATTATGAGAAAAATAAAATACTTTATCTTTTAGGTCAATCTATTATTTTTGTATTTATGGCAGTTTCTGTTTTTCTGATTATCAAAAAAATATTTTCTGATACCAAAGTGACAGGAGATACCTTACGCGGCGGAATTAGTGTTTATTTAATGTTAGGCATTCTGTGGTATCAAATTTATCAGCTTATTTTAACTCTCGTTCCCAATGCCTTTAAAGATCAAGTAACTGGTTATCAACTATTTTATTTTAGTTTTGTAACCTTAACAACCGTAGGCTATGGAGATATTTTACCTGCTCACAAAGCAACCATGATTATGGCAAATTTAGAAGCAATTGTCGGACAACTTTATCCTGCTGTTATTATTGCCAAACTTGTGAGTTTATACACGGTTGAAACTGTTGAAAATACCCATAAAGATTAAATAAATTAAAAGATTATTTCCCAATCCACTGCTGACAATTGACCTTTTTAGCGACTGGAATTGTTGCTAATTTCTGTTTTATATCTGCTGTAAAGATCGCTTTTTCCCAAAAACAAGCTGACTTTATTTGTTCTAGAGGAATATTCTTTGCCGAAGAAAAATCAGTTGTGGTGAGATTCGCATTCGTTAAGATAACTTTTGTCAAATTCGCACCTGTGAAATTTACCCGCGTCAAGTTAGCTTGATTAAAATTCGCCCCCGTCAAATCCGCACCTGTCAGATCCGCACCCCAAAAATTCGCACCCGTCAAATTAGCTTTACTCAGATCAACTTCGGTGATTTTTGCTCCCGTTAATTCGGCTTGGGAAAGATTAACTCCCTGCAACATCGCGCCCGTCAAAGAGATGCGCATCAAATTCGCACCACTAAGATTGGCGTTGGTTAAATTCCCTTTCTCAAAGTTGGCTCCCGTGAGATAACTATTTTTTAATTGACTATCACTAAAATTTGCCCTCGTCAGATTCGCGCCTGTAAATTCTGTTTGCGATAAGTCGGCTTTCGTTAAATTGGCATTAGTCAGATTTGCACCAGTCAAAAATGAATCTGTCAAATTGCTATTACTAAGATCGGCCTTTGTGAGATCGATTTTTTGTAAATTTAAACCATTGAGTCGTTGCTGACTTAAAGAAACACCTGTTTTATTTAACGCTTCTAAGGCTTTGATTCTGGGTAAACTTTCTCGTTTTCCTTGATTTTCTGTAATAATCTGCCAATGACGTTGATCTTGACTAGATTGATACAATTTCCATCCTCCAAAAATTAAGCTAATTAAGGGAATTAGTCCGATAAAAAATCCTAATTTCAGTCGATTATCTCGCTGGTTTTGACTACTAGCTTGAATAAAAACTTCGACTACTTGAGACAATGGAAAGCGATCGCGTTGTGTTTGTTGAAATGTTTTAATTTCTGTTAAAGCTCGACCCGATAATAAATATTGTTTTTGATTCTCTGCTGTAGAATTTTGCCATTGTTTAGCTTGCGCTTCAAGATCATGTTTTTGTCGTAAATAATCTTGACGTATTTTGAGCCACTGTTGCAAGAGTTGCCAATGTTTAATCAAAACTTCATGGGCTAAATTAAGAATCACAGGATCATCTAATTCGCCTTTTGAAAGTGGCATTGGTTCCGTTTTAATTAACTGTTCATGAACTAATTTTTGAACAACTAAATCAATTAAAGCGAGACTATAAAGTGGTGTTACTAATTCTCTATTAATTACGCCGCGCGCGATCGGATTCGAGCCTTCATTAAACTGAATTAGAGCCAAAAAAATGTATTGTGCCGTCTCTTGTTCCAGTTCTGATAATTGTTGATAAGCAATAGTTGCCTGTTGATCTAAAGAATTATTTACTCCACCTAAAAGACGATAAGCAGGAATTTGTAAGCCCAAATCATTCTCTTGTCGCCACAATTTTCTTAAAGTATATTGCAGTAAAGGCAAGCTACTAGAACTGTAATTAATATCCTTAAGAATTTTCTCAACTAAGTCAGTATTTAACTCTAAATCAATCTCTTTTAAGGGTTTTAAAATTACCTCATGAAGAGATTTTTTTGTCATCGGAGTCATCATCACTAAATGTTTTTGCAAATAGTAGGCAAGGCGAGAATCAGGCTGTTCTAGACATTTTTCTAAAAAGTCAGAGCGCATAGCCAGAACCAAGACAAAGTTAGCTTTTGTTACTGATTCTAATGTTCCCAATAAACAATCTAAAAAAGTTGCTTGTTCGAGAGAAGTTTGGCAAAGAGTAAATAATTCTTCAAACTGATCAATAATTAAAATAAGACGATTTGGATAAAACAGTTCTAATAATTTTTGAAAGCCCTTAGATCCTTGTTGAACCAAATTTTGTAATTGATTGAGTTGCCGCGCTCTTTCTGTGTGTGGAAGATTGGTATTCGAGAGTGTCCAGACTAAATTCATTAATGGTCGATCGCCAGGATTAAAGATACGAATATCCCAATTTTTACTATCCGAAAAAGCATTTCCTGATTGCAAATTAGCAATTAATCCTGCTCGCAAAAGAGACGATTTTCCCGTTCCCGAATTGCCGACTAGAGCTACAAAATTGCTTTGACGAATGTTGTAGAGTAATTGAGCGATGAGTTCATTTCGACCATAAAAGTTAGGAGCATCTTCTATTTGAAAAGCATTCAGTCCAGGGTAAGGACAAACAAGATTTTGACTGCTTGACTGAGTGAGAGAAACTGCAACCGTATCAGGTTTTTGAGTGAGCGTTATCGGTTCGCCCAAATTAAAATATTTAACTTGTTGTTGATATTCCCGTAAATAGTCAGCAACAAAATGGCTTAACGCGATCGCCGAAACTGATTTTTCAAGATGATTAAAAGGATTTAAACCTTCCAAAATTGCTTGAACAAAGTAGTTATCATTAACATCAATCCCTTCCTTGGTAACTTTAAAACCTCGACGAGTTGTCATCAGCGAATAACCGCCATGCGTTTGCGGCATCAAGTCGTCAAAATCAAAAACAAGTTCTTCTCCATAGAAACAATCCAACCAAACGATTTTTTTGGGAATGGGACTTGTTGCCAAGACTTTTTGTAACCAATGAAAACTAATACCCCAATTGCCTTGAGCAGGATTGGAATCACTCGTTGCCAAAAATTCTTCAATAATGCCTTTATTCTTTCGTAATCCGTGTCCTGTAAAGTAGAGCAACGCTTTTTGGGGAATGCGATCGCCAGGCGGATGAAACAGATTGAAAATAGCTTTTTCGAGATCTTTTCTAGAAACAGTTTTTGGTGAAGTATTAGCCTGAATTTC
Organism: Snowella sp. SOY_38_metabat_116; assembly: GCA_031396835.1. Classification (GTDB taxonomy): domain Bacteria; phylum Cyanobacteriota; class Cyanobacteriia; order Cyanobacteriales; family Microcystaceae; genus Snowella. The sequence continues at coordinate 7,800 of JANNLO010000320.1, read as the reverse complement.
CAGATTTTTATCGCTTGCAGGCAGAAATTGAACCTGAAAGTTCCCGTAATCTTGCAAATACTGGCTTAGTTTCTGTCGATCAAAAGTAGGCGTTGGTAGCGATGATAATATTTGATAATGATTAATATTAATAACTAGAGCAACTTGACGGATTTCCATGTTTTCATAACCTTTAAACAGATTCTCCGAATAAAACTCTCAATAACCCTAATTAACCCTGATTTTGGCGATCGCTAAATTATGATATTATAGCAAAAATTATTAAAAATATTTATTGATTAGACTAGGCTTTTAGACTTCGAGCTTGAGAATCTCTTATCTCGTTTTGTTACAGTTCTTGACAAAATAGTAAAAGAAAGGCGATCTCAGTGATAGGATTCCCTAAAATACCTTTGTAATCAACTTATCATTATATGACTGAGCTTTCTGGACAACCCCCCAAATTTGGTGGCAGTACCGGCGGTTTACTTTCCAAAGCCGACCGCGAAGAAAAATATGCTATCACCTGGACAAGCAGCACCGAACAAGTGTTTGAAATGCCCACAGGTGGCGCAGCTATCATGAATGCTGGTGAAAACCTTTTATATCTTGCCCGCAAAGAACAGTGTCTCGCCTTGGGAACCCAATTACGGACAAAATTTAAACCCAAAATCGAAGATTACAAAATCTATCGCGTTTTACCCAGTGGTGAAGTTCAATTTCTCCACCCCGCAGACGGTGTTTTCCCAGAAAAAGTTAATGCTGGTCGGGTCGCCGTTGGCACAAAATCCAGAAGTATCGGTAAAAATCCTGAACCCGTTACTCTGAAATTTTCGGGAAAAACTCCCTACAATGTTTAATTTTCAATGAATCTGGATCAGTGAATAGTTAATGATAAATGGTTGATAAACAATAGTTAATAATTAATAGTTAATAATCGATAATTAATCATTAGTAACTATCAACAAATATCGACTTTTATCCATAACAATTTCACCGATCCTGGTCATTGAACCTGAATTATTAAAATTTATGATTTTTCCAGAATTTTCTCAATTCACCGATTTAGCTAAACAAGGCAATTTTATCCCCGTTTACCAAGAATGGGTCGCCGATTTAGAAACGCCCGTTTCAGCTTGGTATAAGGTTTGTACGGGTCAGCCCTACAGTTTTTTATTAGAGTCGGTGGAAGGTGGAGAAAAGCTCGGTCGTTATAGTTTTTTGGGAAGTGATCCCGTTTGGGTTTTAGAAGCGAAAGGGAACAAAACGATCCAGACTTATCGTACTGGCGAAAAACAAATATTTGAAGGCAATCCCCTTGAAGTTTTATCCGATTGTTTGGCTCCGATTCATCCCGTTAAATTGCCGCAGTTGCCGCCTGGAATTGGTGGATTATTTGGTTTTTGGGGCTATGAATTAATTCAGTGGATGGAATCCCGTGTTCCTGTTTATCCCCCCACAGAAAAGGATTTGCCTGATGGAATTTGGATGCAAGTAGATCATCTCATCATTTTTGATCAGGTTAAACGCAAGATTTGGGCGATCGCCTATGCAGATTTAAGAGGTGATAAAGTTGATTTAGAAGCTGCCTATCAAGAAGCTTGCGATCGCGTGACAAAGCTAGTATTAAAACTGCAATTTCCCCTGCCCGTAGAAGCGACTTCTTTAGAATTAAATCCCCGTTTTTTAGACAGTCAAGATTTAAATTATAGTAGTAATATTAGTCGCGAACAATTTTGTGAAAATGTTAAAAAAGCGAAGGAATATATTAAGATAGGCGATATTTTTCAAGTTGTTTTATCTCAACGTCTGACAACAAATTATAGTGATCAACCGTTCAATCTTTATCGTTCTTTGCGGTTGATTAACCCGTCTCCCTACATGGCTTATTTTAATTTGGGAAATTGGCAAATTATTGGTTCTAGCCCTGAAGTTATGGTCAAAGCCGAACGTTTAGAAGATGGCCGCATTCAGGCAACAGTTCGACCGATCGCAGGAACCCGAAAACGAGGAGCAACTTTAACCGAAGATAATGCTTTAGCAGAAGATTTATTGCAAGATCCCAAGGAAATTGCAGAACACATAATGTTAGTTGATTTGGGGCGCAATGATTTAGGTCGAGTTTGTGTTAGTGGTTCAGTAAAAGTTGACGAATTAATGGTAATCGAACGTTATTCCCACGTCATGCACATTGTTAGTAACGTGATTGGCGAATTGGCTCCCGATAAAACTGCTTGGGATTTACTCAAAGCCTGTTTCCCTGCTGGAACCGTTAGTGGCGCACCCAAAATTCGAGCAATGGAAATTATCAACGAAATCGAACCCGAACGTCGTGGCCCCTATTCTGGGGTGTATGGTTACTATGATTTTGAAGGTCAATTAAATACTGCGATCGCAATTCGGACAATGGTAGTGCGACCTCAGGGAAATAATCAACATTTAGTGACAGTGCAAGCAGGCGCAGGTTTAGTCGCTGATTCCGATCCCGAAAAAGAATACGAAGAAACTATTAATAAAGCAAGAGGATTATTAGAAGCCATTCGTTGTTTAACCTAATCTTGACAATTAATTTATGACCACTACGATTGAAACCGATTTAAAAGAAGTGTTAGGCGAACTCAAGCAGTAGCTCAACCGGATTCAAGTAGACATAACCGATCTGAAGATTGATATGACAACGGCTAAAACAACGTTAATTCTCTCGACAATCGACCAGAAGAAATAGAAGCAGAGCAAAATCTCTGATTGTCCCGATTATTCTGGATGTAACAATTAGTTTAATTATTCTATTGATTTTGAGCTGCCCGAATTAACTCAGCCGCAACTTCAGGCCGAGAAAACTCTGGAGGTGGAAGTTGGCCCGCGCGAATCAACTCTCGAACTTTTGTACCCGATAAATGAACCCGTTCTTCTGGGCTACTGGGACTGGTTTTCGTAGTCGCCATCTGCTGAGTACGCTGACAGTAAAAAGCGTGTTCAAACATCATCGGCACAATTCCCAATTCATTTGGTTGAAATTTATCAAAAATATATTGAGCATCATAAGTTCCGTAATAATTGCCAACTCCTGCGTGATCCCGACCGACAATAAAATGGGTACAACCATAATTTTTACGGATAAGCGCATGAAAAATAGCCTCTCTAGGGCCTGCATAACGCATTGCGGAAGGATTAATTCCTAAAATCACTCGATCTTGGGGATAATATTTGTCTAGAATAATTTCATAACAACGCATCCGTACATCGGCGGGAATGTCATCTTCTTTGGTTGCACCGACTAAAGGATGTAAAAAGAGTCCATCAACAATTTCCATTGCACATTTTTGGATATATTCATGGGCGCGATGGATGGGATTACGGGTTTGGAAGCCAACAACGGTTTTCCAGCCTTTTTCTTGAAATCTTTTCCGAGATTCGGCGGGATCAATTTGATATAACGGAAAAAGCGGATGGGCTTCTCGTTCCAAAAGCCAGATCGGCCCCGCTAAATTTACTGCCCCTTGTTCGTAAAGAACTTTAACTCCAGGATGATTTTGATCATCGGTCAAATAGACATTAACTGCTTCATGGGCTTTGACATAATGATATTTTTGAGTTAATTCTAAAATTCCGATGAATCTACCATTTTGATCATCTAAACGTACCCAATTGCCTTCTTTAAGCGGGGCTGCAACTTCTTCACTGACAGATAAGGTGATGGGAATTGACCAAGGAAGACCATTGGTGAGATACATTTCTTCCACAACTTTTTCATAGTCAGCTTGTTCCATAAAGCCTTTGAGAGGACTAAATCCGCCGATCGCAATCATAACCAAATCAGAAGTCGCCCGTTCATCTAAGGTCACGCGAGGTAAAGTTTCAGCCTGAGCCAAAAATTCATTTCGTTCAGCAGGTGTGGCAATACGGTTAATCAGTTGACCACCGTGAGGAGCAATTCCGTCAATATTAGCAATCATATTTTTTGATAAGAAGTATGTGTACCTTAAATTTTTAAAGTTTTATGATAAAAATCTTATGGGTATTGAAATTTATTTTACCTTAAGGCTGAGTCTTGTTTATGCTCTTTAATTATGAGTTTTATAAATTATTTAAATAAATGAAATAATCGAAAAAAGTTTTATAAACAGTGACTATATCGACAATTATTTGTTCCATGCTTTTTTCCTCTGAAACTATTAGTTGTGTTGTTAAAAAAATTCTGCCCAATGAATTGTATGATTGCCTTGTTCGGATATGTTTAAAATAACTCACTCATAGTTCAATTACTGCCATATTTTTTCCTACTTAATAAGAAACTAATAAGATTAAGAATTAGAAACTTGTAACGCTTCAATAATAGAAACTAATTCTCTTTCAAAAGTTACTTGGGCTCGATTAGTTTTTCCACCTAAATAAAGTAAATTATTTTGAATTTTATGATCAGTTTTAGTCTCTTCTTGTAATGCCCAAAATTGAGAATGGGAAACATAACTCATCATTACACCTAACATTAATAAAGCAAAACCTGTATAAACAAAAGGAATACCTGGATCTGCTTTAATTTGTAATCCTGTACTGCCAATTAATTCATAAATTTTGAGTGTAACGCCATTCACTTGAATACTCGTGCCTTCACGCACTGCATTACTTAAATTGCCTTTTTGATCATAAAGAATCATCGTTCCTTGGAGATCTTTTGTTAATAGAGCAACTCCTTCACTTAAATCAGTTTTAGTAGGAATCCAAGTTCCCCAAATTTTACCGCCATTTTCGGTTTTTAAAGGAGCCATTGGTAACTGAAAAATAGGGCTATTATTAATTTGAACTTTAACGGCTGAAATTCCCCAACTAGTTTGATAAAAAGTTACACCTTTGTGATGTAAAGGTTGGTTAACATGAATGGTGCTACGGTCTAATTCTTGTCCCTGATTATCGACTACTGATAAATCAGAATAAAACTGATCAACTACTCCGTTTGGTGTATAGTCAATCCAAAATCGGTTAACTTTAATTCCCCAATCTTTAGGAACATTAGATTTTGCTAAAGGGCCAGCTTCAATAATATTTTTAACTTGAAAACTATCGCCACTAGCCACCATTTCTTGGGCTAAAAAACCTGTTAATGCTCCCCAAATTGCACCTCCTAAAATAATTAACATGGCAGCATGAACGACAATTGGCCCGATTCTTCCAACTATTCCTTTGCGTGCATAAATCATATTTTCATCTTGAAAAACTTTATAACCTTTTTGTTCTAATAAAGGAGTTAATTTTTCTAGAGAAACTGATTCTAGATTAATACTAAAAGCTAACTTTTGAAATTGTCTAGACTTACGATAAAATTGCCAATTCTTAGCTGCTTTTAAGGCGGGAAATTGACGAGTAAAAGTACAAACAGTTAAACTTGTTCCGAATAAAACTAGTATTGATAAAAACCACCAAGTACTATAAACATGATTAAGTCCCAACATTAAAACAACTTGCCAACTTAAAAAGCCAAATAATGCTGGATTTTCAGGATAATTTTGCTGATAAAATGAGAGTGTTTCGCCCTGTTCTATCACTGTTCCACTAATACTAAAAAGAGCAATTATTAATAATAAGATAATCGCTAAACGTAAATCGGCGATCGCCTTGAAAACAGAACGCCAAGCTTGTTTTAAAGAAAGCAACAAAGAAGGTTGAGGAGAAGAGTCAGAAATAGCCATTTGCAAAAACTTAACCGATGCCAATAAATAGGGAAAATGATTATTTGACTTTAACATCTTCAACTAACCGATAAGCTTAATGGAGATAATTTTTGCGTAAGTTTTTTAAATTAGCGATCGCGCAAGTCATCACCAAAAATCCTGTCAAACATAATAGGCCACACTTCCGATAAAATTAGAATCAAGACTTAAAATAAGTAGCATTGTTGCCTTTTCCCATGAAGTATCTTTTCCGATTAGTGATTAGCCTGATTGCCTTTGTCTTGTTGTTGTCTCCTTTGCCTGCCCAAGCCGCCAGTTCTTCTTCTGTCACGGGAAGCAGTTCAACCTTTGAAAATAGTAAGATGGTGGGAAAAGATTTTGCTGGTCAGAATTTACAAACCGCCCAATTTACCAATGTAGATTTAAGCGACGCTAATTTCACCAAAGCCGATCTGCGGGGCGTGGTTTTTAACGGATCTTTTCTCACAAAAGCCAACTTACAAGGAGCCGATTTAACCAATGGACTCAGTTATTTGAGTAGTTTTGAAAAGGCTGACCTGCGAGATGCGGTTTTTTCTGAAGCTATCATGTTAAGAACGTCCTTTAAAGATGCCAATATCACAGGAGCAGATTTTAGTTTAGCGGTCTTAGATAATTTGCAAGTTAACAAACTTTGTGCAAAAGCCGACGGCATAAATTCTAAAACTGGCGTAAGCACCCGTGAATCTTTGGGATGTTCCTAGTTTAATTGTTAAAAAAAGTAATAATAAATCAATGCAAAATCAACGAGTCGGGGTTATTGGTGGCGGTCAACTAGCTTGGATGATGGCCCAAGAAGCCCCTACTTTATATTTAGATTTAATTATTCAAACGCCTTCTGCTGATGATCCTGCGGTTCCTTTAGTGAAAGATGTCATTTTTGCCGAAGTTGATGACGCGATCGCCACTGCCGAACTGGCCAAAATTTGTGATTTTATTACCTTTGAAAATGAATTTGTCGATTTAGCCGCCTTAAAATTATTAGAAAATCGAGGTATTTGTTTTCGCCCTAGTATCAGCACCCTTGAACCTTTATTAGATAAATTTGAGCAACGTACTTATTTACAAAAAATTGGCTTACCAGTTCCAAAATTTCAAGCTTTTGAGCCAACTCAACCACCCTTTTTTGACTATCCTTTTGTTCTCAAAATCCGCCGTTATGGATACGATGGTCAGGGAACTTGCGTCATTAAAAATGAGAATGATTTAGAAAAAGTCAGTGCCGAATTTTCTCAGAACGATTGGTTAATCGAAGAATTTATTGCTTTTGAACGAGAATTAGCAATCATGGCAGCCCGCAGTCTGACTGGTGAAATTGTCTTTTATCCTATTGTTGAAACCTATCAAGTTAACCAAGTATGTCATTGGGTCATGATTCCTGCTGAAATTTCCAGAAATTTGCAAACAGAAATTGAAAATTATGCAAGTTTATTATTAACAGAATTACAAGCTGTCGGCATTTTTGGAATTGAATTCTTTTTAGGCGCAAATAATCAAATTTTAGTCAATGAAATTGCTCCTCGTACTCATAATTCAGGGCATTATACTTTAGATGCTTGCGATGTTTCTCAATTTGCTTTGCAACTCCAAGCCGTGATCGGAATGTCTCTAAAAAAACCTATTTTAAATTGTCGGCAAGCTGTAATGTTTAATTTATTGGGCTACGAAAATGTCGAAGATGATTATGCTGAAAAAAGAAGTGAATTAGCTACAATTCCCCAAACATTTGTTCATTGGTACAATAAAACAGAATCTCGAATCGGACGAAAATTGGGTCATGTTACGGTTTTAATTGATCCTCTAGATCAAGGCGATCTCGTTGCAGAAAAATCATTTGAAAATTTATTATTAATAATTCAAAAAATTCAAAAAATTTGGTATCCTGTTTCTTTTAAGGATAAATAAATTATCGAGAGAATTTATCATACTCCTTTCCCACTTAAGAAACACACACTTAGACTAAGGTAAAAATGTGTTCGATAGTCCAATCTCTTTGAGGATATCGTAGATGCGACTAACCTTGAGTTGTATATTCCATCTCTGATTCACAACTTCAATTATGCTCTTCCCCGTCCATATCTGTCGGTTAATACCATAGTCTGTTGGTTTTTTC
>JANNLO010000313.1:0-19411 GCA_031396835.1 Snowella sp. SOY_38_metabat_116 | reverse complement strand
GTTAATCACTAAGACTAGTCTTAAAAAGCATTTTTAAACGCATTTTAGCCGAGCCCTTTCTAATATTCCTTAAATAAATAAATAAATTGCTAAAACGATACTGGATATCGAAAATTATCTGAAATTTTGAATGTTAACCTAGAAACTCGTAAATTACGTAACTAGAAATTACGTAAAAAATTGTACGTAATTTTAATAAAATTATAGAAAACTCACCCCAGCAATATTTCAAAAACGCTTTCAGATTTATTCAGCAAGCCCTATTTAAAACAATCTTTTCTTATTTAATTAAGTAAAAATATCAGCTTCTTTAAAGGGTTTTCCTGCTTGATCTTTAGCCGATAAAATAGGTTCTTCTTCTAATTGCCAATCGATACCAAGATCGGGATCATTCCATAAAATAACTCTGTCATATTGAGGTGCATAATAATTAGTTGTTTTATATAAAAATTCCGCTGAATCCGACAGAACGACAAACCCATGCGCAAAGCCTTCGGGAACCCAGAATTGACGTTTATTGGTTGCACTGAGAAGACAACTTGCCCATTGTCCAAAAGTCGGAGAACTGTGGCGGATATCAACTGCAATATCTAATACTTCTCCTGTCACAACACGGACTAATTTGCCTTGAGGTTCTTGAATTTGATAATGCAAACCGCGTAACACATTTTTGCCCGATGATGAATGATTATCCTGAACAAATTTAGGAGAAATACCTGTTTTCTCAGCAAATATTTTTTGATTATAACTTTCAAAAAAGAAGCCTCTTTCATCACCAAAAATACGGGGTTCTATGATCAAAACATCGGGAATATGGGTAGAAATAACGTTCATATTTTTTAGTTAATTAAGTTTTTAGATTAATAATAAATTACTTGATTCTACACATTTAAAGAGACAAGTTCTTCTACTGCTTCCCAACCTAAACCTCGCCTCACTAAAACAGGTTCTTGATTGGTTAAATCTAGAATAGTTGAAGTCTCAAAACCAGGTTCATTTGCATCATCCACAATAATATCAACTAATTTATCAAATATGTCAAATAATTCAGCTTTATCGAGTTTCACAAAATCATCTTGCTCTGTTAAATGGGCAGAGGTGGAAATAATAGGATTCTCTAAAGTTTTTAAAATAGCTTGGGAAACGGCATGATCGGGAACTCTAATTCCAGTGGTTTTCCGTTTGGGATTCATTACTAATTTAGGAACTAGCTTTGTTGTTGGTAATAAAAAAGTATAAGGGCCAGGAATCAAACGTTTCATAATTCGATAAGCCTGATCATTTACTACTGCATATTCAGAAATATTAGATAGAGAAGAACAAAGGAACGTCAACGGTTTATCATTAGATAATTGCTTTAATTTCCTAACTTTTTGTACGGCAGATTTGTCGTTTAAATCGCAACCGATCGCGTAAACAGTGTCGGTGGGATAAAGCATAATTGCCCCGCGTTTAAGTGCATTACAAATTGTGTTTACACTGCGTTGTTGGGGATTCTGAGAATTGAGTGTGTATAGGGTAGCCATAATGACCAAGATAGCGTATTTTGACTGTCCTACAGGAATTTCAGGCGATATGTGTTTGGGAGCCTTGGTTGATGCGGGCGTTCCTTTAGAATACCTGATTGAGCAACTGAAAGGATTGGGTTTAGAAGGGGAATATCGACTTTGGCAAGAAACGGTTCATCGTCAAAATCAAGCTGCGACGAAAGTTCATGTGGATTTAACGCCAGAAAAAACAACTCATTCCCACCATCATGCCCGTCATTTGCCTGAAATTGAGCGATTAATCCAAAATGCTAAGATTGCGAATGGTGTGAAAGATTGGAGTTTAAAGATTTTTCAAAAATTGGCGATCGCAGAAGGATTGGTTCATGGAATTGCGCCAGAAGCGGTTCATTTTCACGAAGTTGGGGCAACAGATGCGATCGTGGATATTGTGGGAACGTGTTTAGGATTACATTATTTAGGCATTGAAAAAATTTATTGTTCAGCTTTGCCAACGGGTGGCGGAACAGTTTGGGCGGCTCATGGTCGTTTATCTGTGCCAGTTCCTGCTGTTTTAAAATTATGGGAATCACGCCAAGTTCCGATTTATTCTAATGGAATTGATCAAGAATTAGTCACACCCACAGGAGCCGCAATTGTTGTTGCTTTAGCTGAATCTTTTGGTTTACCACCGCAAATGCAATTACAAAAAATCGGTTTGGGAGCAGGAAATAAGGATTTTTCTATTGCTAATATTTTGCGTTTATGGTTAGGTGAAATAATTGAAGCTGATGTTAAAATAACAAACTTTGCTCAATCAGAAAAGATTGCGGTTCTAGAAACTCAATTAGATGATCTTAATCCTCAAATCATCGGTTATTTATTTGATATTTTATTGAAAGCAGGAGCCGTCGATGTTTTTACTCAGTCAATTGGTATGAAGAAATCTCGTCCTGGCATTTTATTAACAGTAATTTGTCATCCCGCCGCGATCGCAATTTGTCAAGAAATAATATTTCGAGAAACAACAACTTTAGGCATTCGTTACTTAATTCAAGATCGGGCAGTTTTAAACAGAGAAATTCAAACCATACAAACACCCGCTGGTCAAATAAGAATTAAAGTTGCCTACAGCGAAAATCAAGAACCTAAAATGATTCTTAATGTTCAACCTGAATATGAAGATTGTGCCGAGTTAGCTCAAAAAACAGGCCAACCCTGGCACATTATTCAACAAAACGCGATCGCCGCTTGGTATGAACAGAAGCTCAATTAATTAGATTTCATCCCAACCCGAAATTCCTGAAGACATCACATAACTTGTGACCGTTGCTTCAAAGAAATTCGCTTTAGTATGACCTTCTTTTTTAGTATCAGAAAAACGTTCTAAATGAGTATAAGGACTTTTATCAAATTTGGAATCCCGATAAAGTGGTTCCAAACCAATAGAACGTAAACGCATATTCGCCAAATATTTCGTATATTGTTCCGTACTATGTTCCGTAATTCCCAAGATATTATTACCCACAATATGATTTGTCCAACGACATTCCTGCTCTACGGCTCCTGCGAACATTTCATAAATTTGATCCACAGAATGGGTAAAGGTTTTCATTGCTTCAGGAATCAGTTTTTGATACAAACGTACATGGCTTAATTCGTCCCTGTTAATCATTTTGAAGATATCGGCTGACCCTGGCATCAACATCCGTGATCCTAGATTATAAAAGTAAATAAAACCATTATAAAAATAAAGTCCTTCCAACAGAAAATCTGCCATAAGAGCAATAAAATAATTTTCTTGAGTTGGATTATCTACATATTGTTGATAGAGTCCAGCAATAAATTCACAGCGTTCTTTTAACACTTTATCGGTGCGCCAAAATTCGTAAACTGCCGTTCTTCTTTCGGGCGGAATAATACTTTCAATCATGTATTGATACATTGTGTTCAATTAGGTACGCTAATCCTAACCCGCTTTATTCAAGCTGCCCTATGTCACCATAGGAGATCAGACTATATCTTCAACCTCTTGGGTTGCTCCCCATTTCGAGCCGCTTGGCCCTACGCCTTTCGGCTAGTCGTTGAACTTTTGACCAATCCAACTTCTTGACATAAATCAGGATAACAAGACGGATTATGAGCCACGCTATTAATGAGCGAAAACGCGGTTGTCTTGTTTAATTCATGGTGTTTTTCACGAAGAAATTCATAGATTTCAGTCCAAGAATCATTATGGAGTAACATTGCAGCAATAGACTTGATCGTAGAATCAGGGTATTTGCGACTTTGTAATCCTAATTTTACTGCATGAATTATGTTTTCTTGGTGAGAAACAATCTCAAGGTTGGAGAAATGATTATTTAACTTGTTCCCATCAATGTGATTAATTTCAAACAACGAATTGTCATACTGACCATGATAGGTTATGTAAACTAAAATATGGACAGCGATCGTTCGTTTTTCAAGAGAATCTATCTGTCGAAAATAGTAAGTAAATCGAGCATAACCAATAGAATTACAAACAGGATTAATTATTTTTTGTGTAGCAAAATTCAAGATTTCTCCTGATTCACTAATATAATATTGCTTGGTTTCTATATGAGTTATGTGCCGAAAATTTTTACCATTAAATTCAACATATTCAACATTAATTTCTTCATAGTTGTCGCTAACCCACATTAAGTTCTCAAGAGAAATATTAAGATTATTTCCGTCTAAGTAAACTAATTTGATGGCATTTTTGGGCTTTGGTAAATAAGCCGCAGCAACAATTTCTGAAACTAAATATAGCTTTCTCGAAAGCGATACACGAACACAACCTTTCGTATGCTGCTTTAAGAGTTTATCTCCTTTGAAAACTTGTCTATCAGGAGTAACACTATATTCGGGATTAAAGGGAACAGGCTTTTTCATTTCAGGTCACTTAGCTGCTGATTGTCTCTATCGTATATTTTACGATATTGGAATGAGATTTTCCAGCAATTAAAGGAGTGATCGATCGCCATTACTGACGAAAGGAGCTATCAACTAACTCTGATTGTGCATTCCTTCCTGGGAAATTTGTTCTGCCATACAGAGACTAATTTCAGGAGCGGTAATGCTATTTTTGATGTGAGGAATGTTACAGGTTTGAACGGAATCTAAAAAGGTTAAATAGGATAAAATTCCATCAAAAGCATAGCGTTCATCATCGGTTAAATTCCAATAATCGGTAACATCTTGAGTAATATCTAATCGTTGAGGTCATTGATGTTCAATTAGGTTCGCTATACCTAACCCGCTTTATTCAAGCTGCTACTTGTCACCAAATAGATCGGACTATATCATCATCCTTTTTAGTTTTAAAGGAGTCCCTCGCTTCGACAGTCAATCACTTACTGCCTACTCTACTCAGTCAGAATTATTCTGCTTTTTGATAGTCTCTACACCTTCTCGCTTTTGGGCAAGCTTGGCACGGTATTGTCTGTGATAATAAACGACAGGTTTTCACCGTTTTCAAGGGATTTAAACTGGACTGCCTATTTAATCCAGAAATTTTCACGCATTTGCTGATACAAACCAACTGCCCATGTATAACGGACATCGTTGAGTTGCATCAAGTTTGTGGTATTACCAAACCAAATAGAACGATTTTCTGTTGAGTCATCTCCCGTTGGATTAAATATGGGAGTAACGGGCATTTTTTGAGATGTTTTAGGTTCAGTTAGTAGCATATTAATTTTATACAATAACAAGAGAATAAAGTAATTATTGCCCATCTAATTTAACATTAAAAACTAGACAATTACCATTTATTGAAATTACTTAATTTGAAAATAATGATTATTCAGGCAGATAATTTTTATCTAATACTTCTGCGTGAGAAAAGGGACAAGTTTCGGGAAATATTTCAATGGGTAATTCGGTTTCTCTAGCAGCAGATTCTCTAGCACTTTGGTAACAATCATCAAAGATTTCTTGAAAATAATTCTTAAGACTGGGGCTATTTTTAAAACTTTCTAATAATCGGCGTTGATGTTCATAAATCGTAAATCTCCAGCTATTTGTTCTTTTTTGCGGTTGATATTTATATTTGAGTAAATGCCATAAAACGACTCGTAAATTACTACTTACTGCCTTTCTTTGGCTAATACCCATATCATCAATTTCTTCAATTAAATTAGGTAAATCGAGTTGAGAAAAATCCCCCGTCTTGAGGAATTGACTAGTCTGAGTTAACCATTGATAATAATCTTGTTCGTAAAGTTTAGTATTCATGATGAGCAAAGAAGTTAGGGTTTATAAAAGAAAGGCGATCGCTATTTATTTTCTCTCTTTTGCTTTGGCATAGGCAAGATCATGTTCAGCAAAACTCAAAATTAGAATACGTTTGGGTGCAGGGACTTCATAAACTCGATAAACTAATCGGTAAACTACCTGGTTTTGGTCGATTTCTAAGGCTCGACAGTTTACTAATTTTCCTGATAAATTATGGCTAGAAATTTCATAGGTTTGATAAGGGTTTAATGACAGTATTTGCTGATATTTTTGAAAGTCCGTACGAAGTTCAGATGGTAAAAGTGGCAAATCTTCGATATTAATAAGTTTATGCAATTGAATGAGATATTTAGATCTTATAGCCACGTTTTTTTAACCATTCCTCTAATTCTTGTTCATTAATTTCATCCCCTTCCTGGATTGTTGTAATCCATTGACTAGGATCGTCTAAATCTTTAATTCGTTCAATTGCTTTTTCTTCCGCCGAAAAATGATGATCGCTTGTCCCTTTTTGAGCAATATAAGCGATTAGGTCTAAACGCTCATTCCAAGTTAGGAGATCAATCTGTTGTTTAACATTTTGTAAAATTGATTGAGACATTTTTTTGCATTATTTATTGCTAGGGTAAATAATCTGTATTTAGAATATTTTCAATTGTGAAAAGACATTGTTCAGGAAAGATTTCTACAGATAAATCAGTTTCATCGGCGGCTTGTAGTCTGGCTTCTTGATAAGATTCTAACCAAATTACATCAAGATAGGGACGTAAGCTAGGACTATCTTTAAGGGATTTAAGAATACGGCGGCGGTGTTCCCGAATAGAGCCTCGCCAACTACTACACTGTAATTCAGGTTGATATTGCCATTTGAGAAGATGTAGCAATAGAACAATCAAATTACTTTCAATGGCGTTTCTTTGATTTCGTCCCATATCTTCGATTTCTTCTAGAAGATTTTTATAGTCTAACTCTGCCAATCTTTCTATTTTTAGAAGTTGGGCTGTTTGTTCAATCCAAAGATAATAATCTTTTTCGTAAAGTTTAGGATTCATGATTTTCGAGATAGCCAAGCTAAATTCAACAGAGAAGTAAGGAGAATAATTTCCCCTGCCTCCTCATTTTAAAACAACTAATTCGCACAAGCCGAGCAACCTGTGTCTGATTCCTTGAAATTATCTTTTTGGACAGTGCGGATATAATAAACCGCCTTACAGCCCTCTTTCCAAGCTAGAATCAAGGTGTCAAAAATATCTTTTGCAGTTAAACCTCTGTCGGGTTGATCGGGGAAATATACACCATTATTAAGGTTAAATAATAATTCCATCGAAATGCCTGTATCAATCCATTGCTGAATCGTTGCCACTGCTTTTACAACTTTATTCTGATCGAGGTTTTTGTTTTCGGGATAAAACCAGAAATGATCATTAATAAATGGCGGTGCAATGGGAACGGTTCCTTTCGCCCATTTATCGTAAAAGAAACGGCTATAAACGGGCAGGATGCTTGCCGTACAACCTTGAACCAAAGAAGATGACGTATTAGGCGCGATCGCGGTGATATGGGAATTGCGAATGCCGTAAGTCTGAATATCCTCGGAAAGTTTAGCCCAGCGATCGCCGTGATGAGCATTTTCGGTAAACCATTCAACGGGTTTTGAGCCGATTAGAAGTCCTTTGCTCCAATCACTTCCTGTAAAAGCCTCGTAGGGAGAGCGTTCCTTGGCTAATTCCATTGAGGCATTCGTACAGTGATAACCAATGTCTTCAAATAAATGGCTAATTTCTGTTAAATGATCGTAGGACAACCGATTTTTTGCGAGCCAATCTGCTAAGCCCATCGCACCAACGCCAATCGTTCGATATTTATTATTATGATTTGCAGCATCTTCAAAGGGAGGAATAGTTAAGTCGATTGTATTGTCTAAAATCCGTACAGAAATTTGACAACAATCTTCTAATTCAGTCGCTTCAATATTAGCAAGATTCAAACTTACCAAATTGCAACAATGAGCAGTTTGTCCTGATTCTACATTAGAAAAAGATTCACAACAAAGATTTACATTGGGAATGTAGCCTGCGTGCTTGTTAGGATTAGCTTGATTAATTGTATCTTTGAACGCTAGGTAAGGCATTCCTGTTTCTACTTGCGATCGCATCATTTCTTTAAACAATTCACGGGCATTGACTTGTTTGTAAAGAGTAATTTCTTGCCCTAACTTAGACTCAATTAATTGATAGGCTTTCTCAAATTCTTCACCCCACAATTCGGCGAGTTCAATGCCTAGATTCGTGCGAACTTCGTAGGGATCAACTAATGTCCATTCCTCTTTGGCTATCATCCGTCGCATAAATTCATGGGGCAGGATTAGTTGGGGAAAAATATCGTAGGCTTTGCGTCTTTGATCGCCATTTTCAGTTTGCATTTCCAGAAATTCAGGTACGTCTAAATGCCAAATGTCTAAGCCGACTGTCACTGCACCAGCACGCCTTCCACCCTGATTAACCGCGATCGCGGTATCATTAAGCAATTTGATCCAAGGAATCACACCGCCTGACGCATTGGGTTTGCCCATAACCATGCTGCCAGTTGCCCGAATGCGACTAACATTGGCTCCAACTCCACCACCATTTTTGGAAATTCTGGCCGCATTAGTGAGTTCTCGGTAAATACTTTCTAAGTTGTCGTCGAGGGCAATTATGAAACAAGATGTTAACGAGCCTTCGGGTACTCGTAAATTCGCCAAAATCGGGGTCGCTAAAGAAACCTTCCGAGACGCGATCGCTTGATAGAAACGTTTTGCCCAAGTCAATCGATTTTCAGGAATTTCAGGCAAGGCCAAGAGTAAGGCGCAGGTCAAAAAAGCTTCTTGAGGCAACTCACTCGGCAACAAATAACGACTGGTTAACAGGACAACTCCCGCATAATCATAGCCTGTGTCCCAATCAGGGTCGATCCAAGATCCTGCTTCTGTTAATTCTTCTGGGGAATAGGCTGACATTCGGTTATCGTATTGACCCGACAACACTTTTTCTTGAACCGTTTTTGGATACTGCCCGTATTGATAACCACGACTCACCAAAATATCTTTCCACAAACCCCAAATATGAAGTCTTCCTGCCACATAACGCCAATCAGGTTCTTCGGGGCTACACATTTCCAAAGCGCAGCTAACTAAGTTGTCTTGAATTTCTTTGGTACTAATGCCATCTCGCAAACGAGTTGTTAAGCCAGCCTCTAGCGCGATCGGGTTGACATTCAATTTTTCACAAGCCCAGTCCGCCACGATACGGATTTTGGCGATATTTAAGGCGGTCAAGGAACCATCACGGCGAATAACTTGAATTCGATGGTGGACATTAGTGGTTGATAATCCTGGGCGGGAGAAGGGAGATGTTTGGACGGATTGAGGGGAAAGGGTCGCGGATAATGTCGGTTGCATAGTTCAAAAAAATCGATTAGGTTTTTCTGGGAAAAAGTAGCGTCATCCTTAGTTGTACCATAGATATGGTGTCTTGAACTATATAAACACTCCACATATGGAATAATGATAGAATATATTATCCATCTCGGCGTTGTTAAATTAGATACATTATGGGATTGTGTGACTTGATTGTGACTTAATAAAGAATGAATTTCTTGATGCTCTCTGGATAAAATTTAGGCGATCGCGTCCAAAAACTGCAATCATACTTAAATGATCATTAAAAAATCATTAAAAATAATATTTAGATTTTTCTTAATAAGTTTTTTTACTCAAACAATATTTCCCGAATTTTAATAATGTCACGAATACTCGTAATTGATGATGATGCGACGATTTCCGAACTTGTTTCCATTAATTTAGAAATGGCTGGTTATGAAGTAAATCAAGCTGAAGATGGCATTAAAGGCCAAGCATTAGCCCTCCAAGTCCAACCAGATTTAATTATGCTAGATTTAATGCTTCCCAAAGTGGATGGATTTACCGTTTGCCAGCGTTTACGACGTGATCCTCGCACGATTGATATTCCCGTGTTGATGCTCACGGCTCTCGGACAAATTCAAGACAAAATTGAGGGTTTTAATGCAGGAGCAGATGATTATCTGACTAAACCGTTTGATGTAGAAGAAATGCTGTTGCGAGTAAGGGCATTATTGCGACGAACAGACCGCATTCCCCAAGCCGCTAAACATTCAGAAATTCTTAATCAAGGGCCGCTGACGTTGATTCCTGAAAGGTTTGAAGCGAATTGGTTGGGTAAAAATATTAAATTAACTCATTTAGAATTTGAATTATTGCATTGTTTATTGCAGCGTCATGGACAAACTGTTGCGCCAAGAGATATTTTAAAAGAGGTTTGGGGATATGAACCTGATGATGATATTGAAACAATACGAGTACATATTCGTCATCTCAGAACGAAAATAGAACCCGATCCTCGTCGCCCTCGTTATATTAAAACGGTTTATGGAGCGGGTTATTGTTTGGAGTTGCAAGAGAGGGAAAATTTGAATACTGAAAATACTTCGTTCTAATGCGATTTAATTGCGGCTTTTTAGGAATAATAAAACTTTAAAATATAGAAAAAATCCTTCCCCTCAAAGAGATTCAGATTGGGGAGGATTAAAATGCTGATGTGCGTAATTCTAAATTTTAAAGTTGAACTAACGCCGCGTTTTGAGTTAATGCTTCAACCAAGCTCCGTACCGCAGCGATCATTGCCACGTCATCATTAAGTTGATTAATCGCAGAACCAACACCAACACCCGATGCACCTGCTGCGATCGCCATTGGAATTGTCACGCTCGATAAACCAGAAGCACAAAGAACGGGAACAGAGACGGTACGAGAAATTGCGTAGGCTGCTGCAAGAGTGGGAGCGGCTTTTTCGATTAAACCTAAAATTCCTGCATGGCTGGGCTGAGAACTAGTTCCGCCTTCGGTTTGAATAATATCCGCCCCTGCTTCGACTAAAGCTTCTGCTAGGTGTATTTGTTCATCTAAAGCGAGAATGTGGGGAACTGTCACCGATAAAGTTGTGTTGGGTAATAATTGGCGAGTTGCTTGGGTTAAAGCCAAAACTTCTGGGGCTTCAAAACGACGACCTTGAGCATAAAAACTATCAAAATTACCAATTTCCACTAAGTTCGCACCCGCCTCAACCGCATCTACTAATAATTGAGGTTCAACAGCAGACACACAAATCGGTAAATTAATCATTTGTCGGACGTGTTGAATAAGCTTAGTATCAGCAGCAATATCTACAAAAGTCGCACCACCCGCTTGGGCCGCTTTGACGACAGCCGTTACATTTTCAAGATTGAAATTATTTAAGCCACTGATCACTTTGAGAGCGCGGCGTTGACGAAGAGCTTGCTGTAAAGAAGAATTGAAAGTCATAATTTTTTGCGTTAATCCTGATTAGGCAATTATTATAGCGGATTAAAGCGTAATCTTATTTCTTTACGCCTATCCAGAATATTCAACTAAAATTATTGATTATTAGATAAAATCGTTGCTTCTCCCTCACGATTAAAAATGACTGAGGCTTCTGTTCCACGCTTAATCATGGTTCTATCTGCTTCTTTTCCTAAAGTGTTATTACTCAAATAATCTTGTAGCCAATCACAACCTTTATTGAGCAATTCTTCTAAAGAATCAATATGCCAAATTTTAGCTGTGCCATCGGTTGAAGCCGTGATAATCCAATGACCATCAGGACTAAATTCCGCCGTTCTGACCCAACTTTGATGACCTTGTAAGGTGGCAAGTTCTCTTCCCATTCTGTCCCAAAGCCGCGCTGTTCCATCCTCAGAAGCTGTTACAATCAATTGCCCATCAGGACTCCATTCCGCGCTACTAACCAAGCCTTGATGACCATACAAAACCGCTAACTTTTGTCCAGAACATCCCCAAATACAAGCCGTTTTATCGGCCGAGGCAGTGACAATTAAGCGTTCATCGGGACTGAAATTGGCTTGGTAAACCATTCCGTGATGCCCTGCTAAAATGGCGATTTGCTTGCCCGTAATATCCCAAAGGCGAGCGGTTTTATCGGCTGATGCGGTAACTAATAGTTCATTGTCTGAATTAAGTTTTGCACTATAAATAGGTTGTTCATGGCCTTGACAGGTTGCCATTTCTCGACCGATAATATCCCAAACACAAGCAGTGCCATCCCCAGAAGCCGTCACAATAAATTGACCGTCAGGACTAAAAGAAGCACTATAAACGGCATCTTGATGTTTTCTTAAAACGGCTAATGTTCGTCCAGATGTTGTCCAAACTCTTGCTGTTTTATCTTTAGAAGCTGTTAATAAATATTGCCCATTGGGACTAAATTGCACTTCTAATACGGCATCATAATGACCTTGAAAAGTGGTTAGTTTTTTGCCTGAAGAACTCCAAAGTTGAGCCGTTTTGTCTGCCGAGGCTGTGGCTATTAATTGACCATTGGGACTAAATTGAGCACTTCTGACCCAATCTTGATGACCTTCTAAAATAACTAATTCTTTGCCTTGATTATTCCAAAGACGAGCCGTTTTATCCCTAGAAGTTGTGACAATGCAGGAGCGATCATGGTTGAAATGGGCATTTCTCACCCAATGTGTGTGACCTCTTAAGGTAATAGCTCCTTTATCAGATAAATCCCACAAACGAGCAGTTTTGTCGGCGGATACTGTTACTAAAAAATGACTGTCGCGGCTAAATTCGGCTTGATAAACATCTTGTTGATGACCTCTTAGAATTACTAATGCTTTTCCTTTGCGATTCCAAAGCCGAGCCGTTTTATCGGAAGAAGTTGTGACAATAAATTGACCATTTGGACTGAAGTGAGCATCGTAAAGTCCTTGATAATGACCCTGTAAAATGGCGATCGCTTTTCCAGAAAGATCCCAAATTCTGGCTGTAGCATCGGCCGAAGCTGTCACAACGAAATCTCCATTAGGACTAAATTCGGCATTTCTCACCCAATTATGGTGTCCTTGAAGGATTGCTACGTTTTTTCCAGAAAGATCCCAAATTCGGGCAGTTCCATCCGCCGAAGCCGTCACAACTAATTGACCATCCGCACTAAAATGGGCATTTCTGACCCAACTTTGATGACCTTTGAAATTCAACAATTCTTCTCCCCGAAGATTCCAAATTCGAGCAGTAGCGTCCTTGGAAGCCGTGAGAATATATTGACTATTGGGACTAAATTCGGCATTTCTGACCCAACTTTGATGACCTGTGAAAACGCTCCTTTGCGCACCAGATAAATCCCAAAGTCGAATGGTTGCATCCCTAGAAGCGGTGACGATCCATTGATTATCAGGACTAAATTGAGCACTTCTGACCCAATCTTGGTGTCCTTGTAAAATGGCTAAAAGTTCTCCTGCGGCATTCCAAAGTCGGGCGGTTTGATCGGCTGAAGCAGTCAAAATAAAAGCTCCATCAGAACTCCAGCGAACACCTGTTATTGCACCTTGATGTCCTGTTAAAGTTGCGCGCTTTTTACCCGCCATATCCCAAATTCGAGCATTGCCATCGGAGGACGCTGTTACGATTAATTGACTATTAGGATTAATCTGTAAATCGGTAATCGAAGCACTTTGTTGTAAACGATTTCTTTCATAAATTTGACTGAGAATATTTTGCAGAGCTAAAAGTGGGCTAATACTGGGATAGTCAATCAGTGGCGTATCGTCTTTAAGCAATTGCTGGAGTTCTTTACCTGCTTTTAATGCTAATAGTAATCCCTCAATTTGTTGAGATTCAAATTGTTTAGTGGTAATGAGAGATTGGCGTTCTAAACGAATACCAATCAGGACATTTTGATATTGAGATTGGGCATCTTCTAATTGCAGTTGGGCATTCAGAATTTTTTGCGTTGTCAGGGCGTTATCAATTAAAGTTTCTTTATGAATCTTTTCTAACTGGAAATTAGAGGCGGCCTGATTATTATTGTTTAAAACAAGATTATGTTGAGCAACGAGGTCAGAACAACGAATATTTTGAGCAAGAGTTTGAGTTAGCGATCGCCAATAAATTTCGCCATTATTAATAATAGTTGTAATCAGTCCAGATTTGTCCACCAGTGTCAGGATTTTATTTAATTCTTCTAAGCTTATTGAAATATTATATTCTGCTAATTCATCTCTTATTTCTGATAAGTTTTTCAAGCAGAATAATTGGTCAAATTGTGATAACAAATAAAGACAAATAGTAGCAATTTTTTGATTAATTGGATTATAAAGTTTAATAATACTGTTAATGTAATAATTAATAAATTTGTCTTTTCCTTGACTTTGATATTGTTTTAAAGTCTTGATTTTTTGATCTTCTAAAACCGTTCCTATAATTTGCAATTCACGACAATTAATTTGTTGATTGCGATCGCTTAAATCCTTAATAATTGCAGCTACCAACTCAGGTTCTAAGGCAAGATTTGTTTTATAAGATAATCCTTGAATGACTTGCCATGTTTGTTCTTCTGATAATGGCTTAAGAGGATAGAAAACAATCTGCTTAATTGCGGCAATATTTTTAAAATTAGTATTAAGATGATCAAGTAAAAGACTAATAGAATCAGGCGTAATAGAAAATATAACTTTTAAATTTGTGTTAATTAAACATTCCCCTAGAAAATGCCAAAAACTCTGTTCAAGCAGGGAATAAGATGGAGAAATTAAAATGTTTTCTAAAGAATCTATGATTAAAATAATTTGAATTGCTTCTTTTTCCAGTTTTTGTAGTTGAGTTAAAATTGTTTGTGAATTGTTTAAGTCTTCTTGAAATGTTGTATTTGAACTATTAAAATCACTATAATAATCAGAATTATCAGCTAAATTTATATTAAAGATTTGTTTAAAAATAAGTTGCCAATCTTGAAGATTTTGAATGAATAAAGGTAGATAGTGAAAGTCTTGATTATTCTGTAAATTAGGAATGATTCCAGACTGAATTAGAGATGTTTTACCGACTCCTTTTTCAGCATAAATAATCAAAATTTTGGCTTGATTTTCCGAAATTAATGTTTGAATTTTTGCGAGATCTTGCGTTCTTTGTGAATGAGTTAATTCAATAGGCAAAGTTTCAGAATTGGGTATTACAGAAATGAGAGGATGAATAAGCGTTGATAAATAGGAGTTGGGAATTTGATTGTTACCAATAAAAGTGCGTTTTCCCAGACGATATTCTAATAATTGATAAAGTTGATCAACTTCTAAGACTTTTAAAGCATCTTGTTGTTTGCAATAACAATAACGTAACTCTATTAAAATTTCTAAATACAATTGGGGATCAGCTTCAAAATTAATATTATCTTTTGCACTTTCTAAAAGTTTAATCGCTCTATCTTCTTCCTTTAAACCCATTAGCGATCGCCCTAAAAGATAATGAAGCCAACTATGAAAATGGCTCAATGTATCAGAGTTATGATAGTAAATTTCTAAGGCACGTTGAATCGATGTTTTTGCTTCTTGAAATTGCCATTGTTCTATAAAACATTCTCCCAAAAGAGCATAGGCTTCAATCAATTTAGAATCAAGTTGCTGAGATGGAGATACACTTTCTAAACTTTCATTTTTTTCTATTAATTCTCGATTATATAATTCTAAAAAACCCTCAACCACTCGTTTTAATTGTTCCCAGTCTTCCAAGCTTCTTAAAACACTTCCTAATAATATTAGTGAATCATCTCGGAGATTTTTCCAACCATCTACTTCTAATAATTGCAAACTTTGACTAAGATAATAACGAGTTTTTTGCCAAGCGGGATGAGTCAGTTCTTTTTCCCAATAAGCCCTGAGAAAATAGCAATGAGTAATTTGAATTAAAACCCATTTTTCTTGATTTTTATCTCCAAGTTGTTGATAAGCTTCTAAGGCTAATTGATAATGATTTAACGCTATTTCAAAATTCCCTTTAAATTCTTGTTCAAGTCCTTGTAAAATAAAGAAAAATTCTTGATATTTAGTCTCTAGTTGAATAGAACTATCTTGTAAATATTCATTAATAATTTGATTAATATTTTCTAAATTGAACAAATCTTGTTGCGTTTTAATTCTTACTCCATCAGACCAATATTTATCAACAGCACTATCAATCAGCGATCGAATATCATTAGATACAATACAAAGGTCAAAGCAGTTTTTTCTATTCTTAAATAAAAGCAACTCAGATTCAGCTTGCTTGAACTCTTTCTCATTAAATGTGATTAAATACGTCATCTTAGTTGGTTGATAATCTTCAATAAAATCATCTAATTTTCTAACTAATTCTTGAATATCTATCTGCTTAATTGAATTTTCAAGAAAAGCTATTTTTATTTTTTCATTAGTTAGTTTTGTTAAAAAATCTTGCTCAAAATCACCATCTTGAATTTGAATTATAGCAATTTGATGAGAATAAAGTTGAGTAAAAAACTGAATAATTTCTTTTTGGAAAGCCGTATTATTAAAAAATAAAAAAATAGACTGAACTTTTTTTCTCTCTATTTGTTCAGCATTAACAATTTGAATAATTTTTTGTATTATTTCTTGTTGCTTAGAAGGCATTAAATCATTCATTACTATCTGTTTCATAGATGCGGTTATTTATAAAAAGTAGGCCAATCAATTATCTTAAGAGTACCCACAATACCCATCCAAATAACGATATAATGCCCAAATTTTATCAAAACTTTTAGACTAAGAAAATATTTTTTGGAAATTAACGACCTAAATTGCGTTTCAGTTCCTCTAGCTCATCTTCTAATTCCCAGTTATGAAAAGTCGATTCTAGGGGATCAGTCGCTCGATTATAAGTGCGATAATTTTCCCCTTGGTTCCATCCTACTGTATCCGAGTTGGCATTTGTTTGGGAAGTTTTAGCTTGTTCTGCTTTGACTTTTTCGGCTTTAGTTTGAACTTCTTGAGAACGTTGTTGAATTTGCTGCAATAATTCTTGGGATTGAATCAAACGCTTTTTTGCCCCTTCCATTTGTCC
The DNA here is from genome assembly GCA_031396835.1 of Snowella sp. SOY_38_metabat_116. Taxonomy (GTDB): domain Bacteria; phylum Cyanobacteriota; class Cyanobacteriia; order Cyanobacteriales; family Microcystaceae; genus Snowella. Next base: position 2,713 of record JANNLO010000313.1, on the reverse strand, counting down.
CCAAATTTGATTGCCTTGACGTAATAAAGACGCTTCTCGTTCTTGGGCTGCTTCTGCTAGATCTATTCGTCCCGCTTTTTTAGCCTTTTCAATGCGAATATGCCAGGTCTTAATATCTTGAGCTAAAGCCAAAATTTCAGCTTCTAATTGATTTTTTTTGCGTTCCAACTCTTGAATAAGCGATTGCGTATCTTGTTCTTGTTCTTTTAGTTGTTCTACTAAAGCTTGTAATTCTAAATGAGGATTATTTTTTAGAAATTCTTCTAAGCGCGTCTCTAAAAAACGATTCAAGTCATCAAATATTCCCATGTTAGTCAAACCAATTTGATTAAATTATTAATTTCAAAAAATTAAATTCAAAAACTTTGTCCTACTTCAAGATAGCGTGTTTTGCCTTGACGAAATAAGATGGCTTTTTGATTTTCAATTCCTGTTAATGTCCAACCACTAGAGCCGATTCTTTCGCCTAATTCAATGCGTTGAGTTAATCCATTTTCGGTAAATAAAGCAGAAGAGCGATCGCCGAAATCTAAAACACCAACTAAATTATAGGGCGTAGTTCTAGTAATTAAAGGAGCAATATTAGATTTTGGAATAACAACTTTAGCAGGAATTAGCAATGGGGAAACAGTCGGATTTGGAATCGTAACAGTTGGTTGAGAAAATGTGGGAACGTATGGAGTTTTTGGTGAAGTTTGAGTTGGATAAACGGGAATATAAATTCTTTCAATTACAGTCGGATTTGTCGGGGGAGGTGTATTTTTAATCGTCTGAATTGAGAGCGGCAAAACATTTGATGGTGCAGAAGACTGAGAGTTTAATTGTGTCGGTGAATTATCTTTTTGCTCAATTATTTTTAAAGATTGCTGAAGATAGGAAATAAATTTTGCATCTTCGTTAAACGAGGGAATTTTGGTTAAGGAGTCGATTGTTTGAGTGCGTGTTACTCCAGGCAAAACCAGCCGATTTTGACTTGCAAGCAGTCCACTAACCAAGATTAGATAAGTAAAACCGATACCAAACAGAATTTTGTCGAGATGTTGATTAAAATGTCCGAAAGTGCGATCGCTCTGGGTCATGGTAAGTTCTGAAATTACTCAAAGATCACCTTCCACTTTAGGCCTTTTATGCGGCGATCGCATCCTCATCAACCGAAAAATCAAAATAAATTTGCCTTTAAGTTTGTTAAACCTTTCAATTTAGTCGCAGATAAACGACGAATACAAGACATTTGGCGCATACGAAATAATAAAGATTGGAGAATTTGCTGCTTAGTTTCTAAGTCCATAACATCCGAACGCAGAATATGATTTTTTTGGAGGAACCAATCTCTTGTAACTACATCGGGCGAGAAACAGCTTTCCTGAATAATCGCTGGAATTGCTGGATAAATCGTTTGTGTCGTCTCTAACATGGTTTTTACTAATCTTTGTTGATATCTCTAGTCTTTCCCATTCCTCAAAATTTAACCACCATAAATATCACAAGAAAAATGTGATTTAACTCACACTCAAAATCACAACCTATTGTCTGAGCTTGTTTCAGCAGATCAATTTTAATAAAAAAGTTTACATATTTTAGTTTTTCTTTCTCTTTGTCTCTCTAGCAAACTTGCGATCAATACACTCATCTAACAAAATTTTCATTCATAGAATATTTGCGGCGATCGCAGTTATCTTTGATCATAGTTTAATATCATTCATCTTCATAAAAAACAGCCTTTTCAATTATTATCAAAAAAGCGATCGTTCTATATTCAAGATGTTGGTGACAATTAAATTACAAGAGCGGAGAGTATGTCAGTATTTTAGTTAAATTACTTTGTAAGAGTCAACTTTGATAAGAGGGATACCAAAAAAATCTCCGTGACTTAAGACATCCATATTATTAAACCTTTAGTTAGTAAATTACAGTTGATTCTAAGAAAAAACTCTGCATAACTCACCCAACTAAGGATATTAGACAAAGTATTAAGCCGTATTATATCAATTTCTCTAAAAAACGCACTCATTTTCACAAAAATTTATTGATCCTATCTCAGAGAACGTTGAGCCTTCTTTACTTAAACAACAGTGAGGGCGATCCGCGTGGCTGTACTTTCGGCGATCACATTTCTTCTTAATTTGGGATAGGCGATTACTTTTTTATGAGAGTTGAGACGGCGATCGCGTTCTATCTATGATTAATAATTTTCTATTGATAAAAACATTTGAAATTATGCTTCAGAACAGTAACGAATACCAGCATCTTTTAAGCGATCCAACGCTTCACCCAGGCGATCGCAATCGGCAATTAAGCTAATTCGCACATAGCCTTCGCCACCTTCACCAAAAGCATTTCCTGGAGTGAAGACAACTCCTGTTTTTTCTAATACATTTAAAGCAAAATCAGCAGAACTAATTCCCAAAGGACAAGGAACCCAGAGATACATTGTGGCTTTAGATGGCGCAATATTCCAACCTAATGAAGTTAAACCCTTAAGGAAAAAATCTCGCCGTTTGGAATAACGTTGTTGAGCTTCTTGAATATAACTTTCGGGTAATTGTAAGGCGGTTTCTGCTGCTTTTTGAACTGCTCGAAAAATGCCATAATCAAAATTAGTTTTCAAGGTGCGTAATCCCTGAATAATATCTGTATTTCCTACCACAAAACCAACTCGCCAACCTGCCATTGTATAAGTTTTAGATAAGGTATGAAATTCTACACTCAGTTC
>JANNLO010000290.1:0-1662 GCA_031396835.1 Snowella sp. SOY_38_metabat_116 | reverse complement strand
ATTACACTCACGCATAAACAAAATTTGATTTTGCAGTTTCTTGGTTCCTCTTCTCGGCAATATTATTTTTTGTCTTAAATAACCTGCTGAATGCGGGCGGCAATATTATTTTTTGTCTTAAATAACCTGCTGAATGCGGGTAGGATCTGTCGTATCGAAATTTACCTTTTTCATCGAAAAACTGGCGTGAAAATACAGTAATTAAAAAAGGCAGGTGAACAGTCAGCACCTACCTTATAGATTTATTTATAGTTCAAATCAACTAATGGTTTTCTTCCGAGTTAGAAGCAGAGTCATTGATGTGTTTTTGGTTAACATCGAATTTAGAATCGGATTTGTCGATGTGTCTCTGTCTAGCATCAAGCTCAATGTCAAAAGACATCTCCCAGAATTGAAACTTGGCTTTAGCTTGACCCCCAACATCAACAACTTTACCGAAAAGGAGACAGGTGCAAGTTCCAACAATGACGCTTAAACCTACTGCTATGTAAAAGTTTTTCTTTAACAACTTTCATAATTTTAAATGTTTTATCTATTAGTATAAAGTCGGGCATTTTTGACGGAACAGTTGAGCAGGGTGTCTTTTTATAAAGAAGCTAAGAACCTGTGCTTGTTAAGACTAATGGCTGGAACCACTTGCTTATCAACTCTTCTATCCCAAAGATACCAGACTACATTGATTATAACGTATAAATCGAGCTTTAACACTAAATTAGAGTAGAAATGACCGTACCCTTTTTCTAATTGTTTTACACTACTGAACTTTCTTCGTTGTCATTCAATTAATTTTTTGTAAGTAGGAATAGCCAAAAACCACCCCCTAATCCACCAAAGTTAATACCATTAAGAATTAAAAAGCGATGAAAAGGACTAAATCTTTTTTCTAATTGAATCCAACCATCAGCTAAACCCGCTATTACCATAAAATTCAGTGTCCAAACACACACCCAAAGTACTAGAGCAAACACCCAGTGACCTGCCTGTCCAGACCAAGATAAAGACCAAATCCCGACTATAAATATAACAAAAGTCTCAACCGCAATCATCCAAAATTTTACAGTTAAACCCCCAAACCATACCAAAGCCAGAGGTAACATTATACCGAAAGTCACACTCAAAACTGGAACCCATGACGGCATTGAAACTTTATTAAAGATATAGCTTAAAATACCGAACAAGACAAATTGTAGAAATATCCCCATCGACCAATGCCAATTAGGATTTAGAGAAATGCCAGTAATTTCTTTTCGTGAAACTTGTGATGAATTGATAACTTCTTGACGATATTTGTATGCAACAGGTGACGGTGATGAGTCTAATTGTTGAAGCCATACTGACATCGATTGAGGACGGTTTTCTTTCTCCAAAGCCATACCCAAAACGATCGCATCATTAATATGTCCACTCAATTGACGATTAAATTGCTGAGGAGGAATCAGAGGGCGATTATCTAACCTGCGTTCCATTGAAGGAGTCGGAAGTTTTCCTATTATCGCATAATAAAACGTTGCCGCGAGGGAATAAACATCTACACAGCAATTCTCATTATGAGAATGATTCTCATGAATCTATCGCTTTGCAATGCCTGAAACCCTTATTCTATCGTTGACCTGCTTAACTGTATTGATAAATTTGACAACTTTTTATAGTACAAATGTTTTA
>JANNLO010000289.1:0-3808 GCA_031396835.1 Snowella sp. SOY_38_metabat_116 | reverse complement strand
ATTCTCATTATGAGAATGATTCTCATGAATCTATCGCTTTACAATGCCTGAAACCCTTATTCTATCGTTGACCTGTTTAACTGTATTGGTAAATTTGACAAGTTTTTATAGTACAAATGTTTTAAAATGAGAATTGCTGGTTACAAGCTGTTTAAGCTCATTTAGAGTAGCTAAAGCTTCTTGCTCTTGAAGTGTAGTAAGGTGACGTTTGTGGGCAATATTAGGGATATGAAAAGCAACTTCACGATAACAAACCTCTGGGGTACAAAAAAGTATTTTATCCGTGTGTTCAGCAATGAGAGAAAATGTCCGTATTCCCAGAACCGCACGCAGTAAAATATTGGCATCAAGAACGATGATTTTGACTTTTTTGGTCATTATTAGCTCTGTTGTCTAAATTCTTGAAAATCAGCAACAAGATCATCCTCACTGAGTCCTTTTTCTGCCAACATACTACTAAGTTTGGTAACTGCTTGACGTAAAGACTCAATCTCTTTTTTTTGAGGTTGCGGTTGAGCGGGAATATAATAACCAATCGTTTCCCCATGAGAGGTTAAGGCAATGGGTTCCTGATTTTCTTTGGTGTATTTATACAGATGTGATCTAAACTCACGAATTCCGACTGAGGTAATCGTTGACATAAATTTTACCTTTTGTGTACACATAGGTACATAATAGCAAAAATCCTCTCCATCGTGCGATCGCAGTTTATTTTATGCCCACGATCCCCATTTCGTTTGTTCAGAGCATCTCAACGGGGTAGATAGCGATCGCTTAGACTTCTTATGATTTGCTGGGATTGTCCTGTTTGTGGTTGGGTTAATAATTCGGCTTGATGCTATGGGCTAAAGCTTAAGAAATGAAATTATGGCTCTAAGGAGTTGCTAAAGCTATGATATATGTGTTAATTTTTAGTAATTCTATTATTTGTTCAATTTTTAGAAATAATCAACCTTAAAGATTGTAAAGAGTAATTATGAGTATCATGAAATCCTTTCGCTCTTTGTTCGTAGCTATCCTTACCTGTGTAATTATTTGGAGTAGCTTTGGCAGTCCAGTTTTTGCGGCTGATGACCCAACGGGTTCATTCATTAATGGCTTCTGGACAGCAGTTGGTGCTGCATTTGGCAGTGCAACGGGTACTGTAGCAGTTTGTTATACCGTTGATGCTCTTATTGCTCCAGTTGCCCCACCTGCTGCTGCTTACTTAGCTACAATGTGTCCTGCCATCGGAGCTACAGTTGGTGGGTTTGGTGGCGCAGCCGCTGTCCAAGCAGTTGTTAAAGCACACTAGATTTCTATAGAAACCATTCATAGTAAGTAATTCTGTTGTTAGTAGCTAACTTTTCTTACTAACAACATTAACTTTTATTTAATAATCCATTGCATTTTTGTACTAAACTAAATCCGCCAAAATATTCGTCACTTTCGATAATCTTTGTTTAAGACTTGGATTTTAACCTTAGTCAGACTACAGGATTACGACTCGTTAACAGAGGTATTGCTCATTTAAGCGATAATATCAAGTATATACTGTCTTCTTGTAGTTAAATATCTCCACTCTACTTATTACTCTTTTTAGTTATAGAATGAAATGGCACTAACTTTAGCAAAGGGAGATTTTAAAGACTAAACCATTTGGAAAGTAAAAAGTTGAGATTGTCGAAGTCCGTACAATTCTCTACAATATTTGAATAACAACAGTTAATTAAATATTGTTCTATCTTGTTTAAAAAGATTCTCTTGACTCAAGCTTCTTCTCAAGAAACTCATCTCAAACAGGCTCAAACGAGTATTCAGCAAGCCGTTAATTGGTATGCGAGTTTGCGTCGTCATTGGAATTATCCACCCAATCTTGAACTCCAAGCGGCGGTACGTCAGGATATTCAAAATCTCAAGATGGCTCTCGAAAAAATTGAGCAGTCAGTCGTTAAGATTGCAACTTTTGGGCTAGTTAGTCGCGGTAAATCGGCAGTAGTTAATGCTTTAATTGGCCAGAAAATTTTAGAAACAGGCCCTCTGCATGGTGTGACGCAATGGCCCAAATCGATTCGTTGGGCAGCCAATGAGAAGGTACAAATTGAACTAATTGATACGCCTGGCTTGGATGAAATTGCAGGAGAAGCAAGGGCCGAGATGGCTAAAGAAGTGGCTCGTCAAGCAGATTTAATTCTTTTTATTGTGGCGGGCGATATTACCAGAACCGAATATGACGCACTCTGTGAACTCAAAAAAAGCCATAAACCTTTGATTTTAGTTTTTAACAAAATTGATCTTTATCCTGAACAAGACCAAAAAACCATTTATCAACAATTGCAAACATTAAATAAAAGCTATCAACAATTACCGATTTTGTCGGCTGATGATATTATTTGTGTGGCCGCCGAACCTCAGCCGATTCCTGTTCGTGTTGAGTTTAGCGATCGCGCTCCTGAAGAAGAATGGGAAAATCCTCCTCCCCAAATCGAAATATTACGCCGAAAAATTCTCACAATTCTTAATCAAGAAGGTCGTTCTTTATTGGCGATTAATGCTCTTTATCAGGCAAAAGAAGCCGAAGAAAATATTGCCCGAAAAACGGTCATTATTCGTCAAGAAGAAGCCGATGCCATTATCTGGAAATATGCCCAATACAAAGCCCTCGCGGTAGCTGTTAACCCGATCGCTATTTTTGATGTTGCGGGGGGATTAGTGGCTGATTTGTTTTTAATTCGTTCCCTAGCAAGATTATATGGTTTACCGATTACCAGTTATGAGGCGGGTAAATTGTGGCAAAAAATTCTTTTTAGTTCGGGAGGACTATTGCTGAGTGAATTAGGCAGTAGTTTGATTTTGGGATTAGGAAAAACATCGGCAGCAGTTAGCAGTTTGTTTGAGAATACAGGAGCATTGACGACTTATGCCAGTACAGCCTTTCTACAAGGGGGAATTGCGGGCTATAGTGCCTATATTGTTGGAAAAGCGGCTAAAGAATATTTGGAAAATGGTTGCAGTTGGGGATCTTGGGGAGCCAGTACGGTCATTAATGAAATTTTAAGTCAGGTTGACGGTAATACTTTTATTTATCGTTTGTTTGGGGAATCAAAAAATGAGCAAAGTTAGTTTTTTAGAATGAGTGATCGCCATAATAACTCTTGAGAAATTAGACAGACTTGTGCAACACAATTTTAAAAATTTATCTGAAAATAGTGATCGCGACTTATATTTTTTTAACCCTAAAGTAAAAACGTTCAAAAAAATGTAGACTGAACTTTCCGTAGAAGTTGACAGAACAAACTCAATCTACAAATTTGAGAGTTGCAGCTAAATACTAATGCTATTGAGAATTAAAGAAGGTTTGAAATAAGGATAAGGAACTATTCGCTTTTGATTATTGGCATCAATTTCTTGTTCTACCATATTCAAATTTTGCTGAAACTGTCTGATGATGCTAATAACAGCTTTATTATTAGTACCTGTAAAAATATCTTCAAGCTTCTCGTGATAGAGTTCTTGAAAAGCTTTTTCATAATAACCCAATCGGTCATAACGATAAGCTGACAAAACAAAAAGAGTTTGTAGTTGATCGGCTGTTCTTTTGTAAGGAGGCAGCAACTTCAGAATTTGTTCTTCTGGTGCTTCCACTTTTGTAGTTCTCACGGCTGTCTTGTCCATAGTTGCCACTTGAACCCGCATTCAGCAGGTTATTTAAGACAAAAAATAATATTGCCGCCCGCATTCAGCAGGTTATTTAAGACAAAAAATAATATTGCCGAGAAGAGGAACCAAGAAACTGCAAAATCAAATTTTGTTTATGCGTGAGTGTAAT
>JANNLO010000239.1:0-23174 GCA_031396835.1 Snowella sp. SOY_38_metabat_116 | reverse complement strand
GGCGGTGAAGTTATTACAAAATCAACTGTATCATTAGGAATTGTTGGCAAAAATTTAATACTAACTATTGGAAAAATAAATTTTTGTTAGGTGATTGCTTAAATATTTTGCCAACAATTCCTAATGATACAGTTGATTTTGTAATAACTTCACCGCCCTATGCAGACAATCGAAAAGATAGTTATGGTGGCGTTCATCCAGATCAATATGTAGAATGGTTTTTGCCTATTGCTGCTGAAATTAAACGAATTTTAAAAGAAGATGGAACTTTCATTCTTAATATTAAGGAAAAAGTTGTAGCAGGAGAAAGACATACTTACGTTTTAGAATTAATTTTGGAATTGAAAAAACAAGGTTGGTTGTGGACAGAGGAATATATTTGGCATAAAAAAAATTGTTCCCAAGGAAAATGGCCTAATCGCTTTCGAGATGCCTGGGAAAGATGTTTGCGGTTTAATAAAAATAAAAAATTTAAAATGTATCAAGAAACAGTCATGGTTCCAACAGGAGATTGGGCAAAAAATAGATTAAATAAACTGAGTGATAATGAAAAAATTCGTTTCAATTCTCAAGCTGGCAGTGGCTTCGGCAAAAATATTTCTAATTGGGTTGGTCGAGATTTAGCTTATCCCAGTAATGTATTACATTTAGCAACACAATGTGGTAACAAAAATCATAGTGCAGCTTTCCTAAAATCTTTGCCTACATGGTTTATCAAACTTTTTACTCAAGAAAATAATCTAATTCTTGATCCCTTTGCTGGTTCAGGAACTTCTTGTATAGCTGCCTTAGAATTAAACTTAGAATTAAAGCGAAATTATATTGGGATTGAACTAAAATCTGAATATCACCAGTTAGCTTTATCTAATATTAAAGAAATACAATCTGATGTTATCCAACTTGAATTATTATGAATGAAGCTGCTTATGAAATTTATTATGATTATTTAAAAAATAATGTCATAGATCCTTTTTATAATAAGAGAATTAAAGCTCTTTCTTTACTTAAATTAACAGAAGTTCTGAAACGAAAAAATCCCTATTTATTCAAGGCTAAAAATATTGAATTATCTAGTGATCACGCCGATTTTCAAAAAAGTCTTACCTAACATGATTAAAATTTCTCAAAGCGTTAAGTATATCAAATCTATAGAATATAACATAGATAAAATGAAAAGAATCCTGTCTAAGTTAGTCGATTAAGCCTTTATTTCTTGATTCTCTTATTTCTTGATTCTCTAGTATTAATGAAAATAAATTTTTATTGATAGACTTACTCATGAGTGCCGATATCCATCACAATAAAACCATTATCCCCTGCTAAATTTTCAGCTTGCTCAAAAATATCGATGTTGCAACTGACAGGTAATTAAAGTTAGTCATTCAATGCGAACAAGTCGCGATCACTACCGAATGTAATTGTGAGAACTCCGATAAATTTTTCTATCATTAAACTTAGGAAAAAACGTATAATAAATAGGAATTGTCAACCATTAAAGACGAATGATTACCTATATTGAAATTAACGGCTTCAAATCATTCCATAATTTTAAAATGGAGTTTACTCCGCTCACGGTTATTGCAGGAGTCAACGCATCGGGGAAAAGTAATTTATTTGATGCCCTACAACTTTTGGCAAGTTTAGCCGAAACCGATTTAAAAACAGCTTTTGGTGAACAAAGAGGGAATCCTAGTGAGCTTTTTACTCAATATGGGGAAGATTGGTACGCATCCGAGATGGAATTTCTCATAGAAATGTTAGTTAATCGTAAAGTTAAGGATAACTGGAGTAGTGAAGCTGCACTTAAATATACTCGTTTACGATACAAATTAAAAATTAAACGTTTTACTAATGAAAGAGGATTTGAAGATCTAGTTGTGGTAGATGAGAATTTAACAAACTTAAAACATAATGAAGATAATTGGGTTAAAAAATATATCCCTAAAGAATGTCTTGAACACTGGAGACCTAAAGTTACATTGGGAAAAAGAGGTATTCCTTATATTCAAACTAAGGAGAATAATGGTGTTCTTACAATTGAAGTTCCTCAAGATGGAACAACAGGGAACAAAAAAAGATTTTCTGCCCAAAAAGCTTCACAAACTGTTTTAAGTACGTTCGATACCGTTGAATTTAAACATATTTTAGCGGCGAAGGAAGAAATGAAAAGCTGGAAATTTCTTCGTCTTAATCCCGATGATTTAAGAGAACCCACTTCTCAGGATATTGGAATGCGTGATACGGTTACGCCAAGTGGAAAAAATTTGGCGGCGGCTTTATTTCGTATTCAGCAAGATGACCCCTATAATCTCAAAGAAATTTCGCGGAAACTTAATAATCTTTTACCTAATTTGACAGAAGTAAATGTTTACAATGACAAAGCAAATAAACAATTTATTATCAAAATAAAAGGTGAGGATGGTCGAGAGTTTTCTTCCAGAGTCCTTTCCGAAGGAACATTACGCTTACTGACTTTATGTATTCTGCAATATGACGATCAACATACTGGCCTACTTTGTTTTGAAGAACCAGAAAACGGGATTCATCCCTTTCGTATTAAAACAATGACGCAATTACTTAAAGATTTAAGTGTAGATTTTAAGGACACTGACATGCCTTTACGTCAGGTTGTAGTTAATACTCATTCGCCTGTTTTAGTCAATCAAATGATTCAGTGGGAAGATGATAAAAATGTTAGTATTTGGCTTTCTCAACTTAATACATTAATAGCTGATATTCAAGAACAAAGGATCAAACTAAAAATTACTAGTATGCTTCCTGTTATCAAAAAAAATACTAAACAATTAACGTTAACCTTTTCTGAACAAGAAAAAAAATTAACATTAATTGAATTAAAAAAATACCTAGAAACTGCTGATACTGAAAATGCAATTAACACTATTACGAGTATGATTAATCAATAGTTTTTTATTAACATGATCAAACAAGTAATCATTGGATTAGCCACTGAAGGAAGTACGGATATACGTTTTTTGGAAAGTGTTGTAAGACGAACTTTTGAGGATGTTGCTCTTGAATGTTCTGAGTCGATTGAAATTTTTGATTTGGTTCCTTTAGAAAAAGCTTCTGGTAGCTCTCATAGTATAGAAGAAAAAGCTTTAGACTATGCGGAAAAAGCGAATCTGTCAGGGGTAATAATATTATGTTTTCATTTTGATGCAGACAATAAAACTGATGATAAAGTCTTTAAAGAAAGAGTTAATCCAGCATTTGAAGTTGTTATGCAATCAGACAAGGAACTTTGTAAAAATTTGATTGCTATTGTACCGATACAAATGACTGAAGGATGGATGTTAGCAGATAAGGAGTTATTAAAAAGTGAATTAGGCACTCGCAAAAATGATGAAGAGTTAGGCATTAATAAAAAACCTGAAATTTTTGCCGATCCTAAAAAAATAATTGAAGAAAGTATCCAAATAGTTAGACAAGAATTGAGTAAACGTCGCCGTTATCAGTTAAAAATTGATGATTTATATCAACCTATTGGTCAAAAAATTAATCTACAAAAATTAGGCACCTTATCTTCTTATTCAAAATTTAAGGAGGCTGTCAGAGAAACTTTTCGGAAATTAAATTACTTACGTTAAGATCTTATTTTTGATAAAAAATTCCTATTTTATTTATAAACATCTTGAGCAGCTCGATGCAACAAAGAATGACGATAAACCAAGCCTTCCATGTCTTCTGCATAACCTCCACCAATCACACACGCAACTGGAAAGCTACCTGCAATACAAGTACTTAAAACTTGTCTTTCCCGTCGATAAATCCCTTCATCCGTCAAAGCTAATTTTCCTAAGCGATCGCCAACATGAGTATCAACTCCTGCATCATAAAGCACTAAATCGGGTTTAACTTGACTGAGTAAATCGGGTAAATAATTCGCCAAAATTTGGAGATAACCATCATTATCCAAACCTTCGGGCAAAGGAACATCTAGATCGCTCGTTTGTTTGCGACTCGGAAAATTAATTTCGCAGTGCATCGAAAAGGTAAAAACACTAGGATCATCCTGAAAAATAGCAGCCGTTCCATCTCCCTGATGCACATCCAAATCCACAATTAAAACTTGTTTAACCAGTCCAGAAGTTTGTAATACTCTAGCGGCGATCGCCAAATCATTAAAAATACAAAAACCCGACCCAAAATCAGGAAAAGCATGATGAGTTCCTCCCGCCGTATTACAAGCTAAACCATGTTTGAGGGCGAGGTTCGCGGTTAAAATTGTTCCCCCCACAGCAGTACAAGTCCGCCGCACTAATTCGGGACTCCAGGGTAAACCGATGCGACGTTGAGCTTTGGCATCCAGAGTTCCCTGGCAATAATTTTTAATATAATCATTTGTGTGTACTAACTTGAGTAAATCAAGATCAGGAATTTCAGGTTTATGCAAATTTTCTGGAGTGAGAATGCCATCTTTTAATAATAATTCATAGAGCTTTTGGAACTTTACCATAGGAAAACGATGACCGATGGGTAACGGTGCCACGTAATGGGGATGATAAATAATAGGAATCATAATTGGGACAACTTTCGAGCTAAAAAACTGCCAATTTCTATTCCCAAAATACCGAAAAATGTACTTCCTAATCCGTAGAATAAAGCCTTTATATAATAATAGTTTTTAATCATAATTGTTGTGTCGAGAGAATAGGTAGAAAAAGTTGTGTAAGAACCCAAAAATCCGACAGCTAAACATAATCTCAAGTCAGGAGAAATTAGCGATCGCTCTAAGGCCAAAGTTACTAAAAATCCCATTAAAAAAGAGCCTGTAATATTAATAAAAAAAGTACCATAGGGAAAATTTTCACCTAATAAACGGGCAAAAAAAAGCGTTAGATAATATCTACTTAAAGCACCAGGAATGGCTCCCAACGCGATCGCCAAAGGAGAACGAAAATTAGGATCAAGAGCAGAAAAAAAAGCTAGGGTTTTGCTTAAATACACAATCAATTTAAGTAGGTAAATGGGATTTATAACTTAACACCGTATTTTGCAATAACATCGCCACCGTCATCGGCCCAATGCCACCTGGAACTGGCGTAATATAACTTGCAATGGGTAAAATCTTCTTAAAATCTACATCTCCCACCAATCGAGCCTTTCCTGCTTCATCTATCACCCGATTAATCCCCACATCAATAACTATTGCGCTTGATTTGACCATATCCGCAGTAATAATTTCAGGTTGACCGACTGCTCCAACAAGAATATCCGCTTGCATGGTTAATTTTGCTAAATCTTGGGTGTGGGAATGGGCAATGGTAACAGTAGCATTTTTTTCTAATAACATCAAGGCCAAAGGTTTGCCGACCAAAATACTGCGGCCAATGACGATCGCGTTTTTCCCTGCAATTTCAATGTTATATTCTGCGAGTAAAGCCATCACTCCAGCTGGTGTACAACTGCGTAAACCCGTTTCTCCTCGCACTAAATGCCCTAAATTGACAGGATGCAAGCCATCTGCATCTTTTTTAGGATTTATAGTTTGTAATAAAGCAACAGAATCGAGATGACTCGGCAGGGGTAATTGAACTAAAATTCCATCAACATTTGGATCTTCGTTTAACTCTTGAATAACGGCAATTAATTCAGCTTGGGAGGTTTGGGCGGGAAAATGTTTACCAAAAGAACGCATTCCTATTTTTTCACAGGCTCGTTCCTTATTACGGACATAAACAGCACTAGCAGGATTATCACCTACCATTAAGACGGCAAGACCAGGTGATCGCCCTATTTGTAGTTTTAAGGCTTGAATTTCAACTTTTAAAGCTTGTTGAATTTTTTGGGCAAGAGATTTACCGTCTAAAATTTGACTAGATTGATCAAAGGACATGGTTAATTTAAGGAAAGAAAAAACAAAAAATGAGGAGACTTATGGACAACCTATGGCTAAGATAACTTATTGGGGTGAATTTTTTGCTGAAGTATGACTTTTTTCAATCTTTATAATTGGCGTAAAAAAGCAATTTCGTTGTTGATTAGCGGTTTGATGATTAGCTGTAGTCCTTTAAACCCTTTAGGATTGGCTTCTCAAGAATATACTGCGATCGCCCAACTGAGTAAACTAACCAATAAAAGTAGCGTGAATCTTAGAGGAATGGTTGTTAACGTCGCTCCTTTTTTAGATGGTGGAGCCTATCAACTGCAAGACGCGACAGGCTTAATTTGGGTCAGAACCGAAAATCCGTTGCCGCAAAAAGGAACTTCTCTCTCGGTCAAAGGAGAACTCCAGTATGAAGGAATATTTGTCGGACAACAGCAATTGGGAGAATCTTATTTATTAGAAGTGAGCCAAGAGCCCCAGTCGGCAACGGTTACTAATGAAGTGATTCTGGATTCAACTCGCAATCCCAACGAAACTTCTACCAATCCCAATATTCCCACTCAGAGCGATCGCGTCCCAGTTATTCCAATTCCTTCCCCAACTCCAACAACAGAAGTCAATAAAATTATTCCAGTACCAGCTATTGAAAATTCTTTACCCGTCCCTACGCCCTCAATAGAAATGAAAGAAAACATCACTCCACCGCTCGCCAGCCCTGAGCCAGCCAAAGTTGCCGTTCCGATGGCTTCCCCTTTAACAAAACCTATTTCTTCTCGATCAACAACCAAACAACCTAATAAATTAGATCTCAATGACCGACTCTTACCCCACAAAAGTCTACAAAAATGACGAGCGGCCAATCGTTGCCTTAGCAATTCTCTATCGGGAGAATAAATTTTTGTTACAACTTCGAGACAATATCCCAACAATTATTTATCCAGGTTATTGGGCTTTATTTGGAGGACATTTAGAAATAGGAGAAACCCCAGAAGAGGCTGTTAAACGGGAAATTTGGGAAGAAATTAATTATAATTTAACTGATTTTCAGGCTTGCGGCTGCTATCAAGATGAAGTAGCCATTCGTCATGTTTTTTCTGCCCCTCTCACGGTTCCCCTAGATCAGTTAATTCTCAATGAGGGTTGGGATTTCGCCCTCGTCAATACAGAAGAAATTTATCAAGATCAAATTTATTCAACTAAAGCCAAGGAATTGCGGCCGTTGGGTAAAATGCACCAAAAAATTTTGCACGATTTTCTTAAGGTCAGATTACATTAGTAAATATAGGCTCAACTACAAGGAACTCTCAAAAAGTTCTTCAGTCTTGAATTGTATGAAACTCATTAAGTTCATTTTGATCTTCAACATTAGATCTTACTCTTCAGACTTAGTTTTGACCCTAACGCTTTACCCCGATCCATTTACCTCTTTTTTGCATAAGCTGCTATGACTCAGCCGACTCGTTTCACCCACTCTTTGCGTAAATTGTTTGCTCATGCCACATTAATTTCTCTCAGCTTGGGAACGTTGGTTATGCCCGCGTTGAGTTCTCCGGCCAGTTCTAGCAAAGCAGCAAATTCTAACCAGAAAACAATTCCTGCTAGTAATACCTTAGAAGATAGTCCAAAAGCCGTTGTCGATGAAGTTTGGCAATTAATCAATAATGAATTTGTCGATAAGAAATTTAATCATGTAGATTGGCAGACAAAACGTCAGGAATTGTTAAATAAGGACTACAGCAGCCGTAAACAAGCTTATAAAGAAGTTGTTAAAATGTTGAAGGAGCTTGGTGATCCCTACACTCGTTTTCTAGATCCTGATGATTTTCAGGATTTAACCAATCAAACTTCTGGAGAAATGTCGGGAGTTGGTTTGAAAATGACTTTGGATAAACGAACCAGCGATTTGTATGTCGTAGAACCGATCAAAAATTCTCCAGCCATGAAAGCGGGCGTTAAAACGGGCGATCGCATTGTCAAAATTAATGGCAGACCCACTGCGTTAATGAATCTACAACAAGCTAGTCAGGAGATCCAAGGCAAAATTGGAACCGAGGTTAATCTGCAACTCTCTCGTCAGGGTAAAGGTGTTTTTAATGTCACCCTCAAACGAGTCCAAATCGAACTAGATTCTGTGACCTATAGCCTCAAGGAAAATGATAATCTGCGCGTAGGCTATATTCGTTTAGATGAATTTAGTTCCCACGCCGCCGAACAAATGAAAGTCGCGATCGATGACTTAGGCAAGAAAAAAATTACGGGTTATGTTCTAGATTTACGCGGCAATCCTGGCGGTTTACTGTTTGCTAGCGTTGATATTGCACGAATGTGGCTTAAGCAGGGTGAAATCGTTAGCACTGTTGACCGTAAGGGCGGCGATCGCCATTTTTCAGCCAACGGAACAGCGATCACCAATTTACCATTAGTGATTTTGGTGGATAATGGCTCGGCCAGTGCTAGTGAAATTTTGACAGGCGCCTTAAAAGAAAACGGACGGGCGACAATTGTCGGAACAACAACTTATGGAAAAGGAACGGTTCAATCCGTACATTCCCTTTCTGATGGTTCAGGATTAGCTGTCACAATTGCCCGTTATTATCCGCCCAGTGGCACAGATATTAACCATAAAGGGATTAATCCTGATGTTTATTTAGATTTATCTGTTGATCAACAACTCCGCCTCCGCAATGACCCTTCTCTCGTGGCAACAGACGTTGATCCTCAATATATTCAAGCGATATCTGTCTTAAAAAAGGGAAATTCTCATCTGATTAAACCGATTGTTCCCGCTAAACCCATTGGCATTCGTTTACCTGACTCGGAAGACCTGCGTTAATCCAGTCAATACAAAATTTGGGATTGATTTGTTCTCATTCAAACAATCTCGCTAAAATTAGGTTTGGGGTGCAGTCAATATTGCATCCTTTTTTATTCAAAGTTAATCCAAAAAATACGAAGCTTTTGTCCCAATGAATTAGAATATTCTTTGAGTTATAAAATAGTCTTGAAAATTAAATGCGGACGGAGAGACTCGAACTCTCACATCAAAGATACTAGAACCTAAATCTAGCGCGTCTACCAATTCCGCCACGTCCGCTTGTTCCGAATTACCATCTTATCAGAAGAACGCCCTGATTCAACAATTATTATGACCGATTTTTTTCCATCCTTGCCGAGACAACATTCAGCTATAGAGATAAAAATTGCTGTGGTAGGAGATATTCACGATCAATGGGAAATGTTGGATAATCTGATCTTACAAAGCTTGGAAGTTGATTTGGTGTTATTTGTGGGGGATTTAGGCAATGAGTCCAGGGCGATCGCGCGTTTAATCAGTCAGTTGGAATTACCTAAGGCAGTTATTCTGGGAAATCATGATGCTTATTACACGGCATCGGATTGGGGACGAAAAAAATCTCCCTATGACCATCGTCAGGAAGATTGGGTGACAGAACAACTTAATTTATTAGGAGAAACCCAGGTGGGTTATGGAAAACTTGATTTTCCGCAATTTCAATTATCAGTAGTTGGCAGTCGTCCTTTTAGTTGGGGCGGGCCTGAATGGAAAAATAAGGAATTTTTAAGCGATCGCTATGGAGTCAAAAATTTTACTGAATCTACTGAAATTATGATCCAGGCAATTAAAAAAACATTTTATGAAACGATCATTTTTTTAGGACACAATGGCCCTTTGGGATTGGGTGATCAAGCAGAAGATATTTGTGGTCGGGACTGGAAGCCCTTGGGAACTGATCACGGTGATCTCGATTTTGCCCAGGCGATCGCTTTTGCCCATGACCTCGGTAAACAAATTCCTTTAGTGACTTTTGGACATATGCACCACCGTCTGCGCCATACCCAATCTCGATTACGCACTAAATTAACAACAGATACTCACGGTACAATTTATCTGAATGCGGCGGCAGTTCCTCGTATTATTGAACAAAATGGCGATCGCCAAAGAAATTTTTCGATTGTTACTTTAAAAAATCATCAAGTTTCTAAAATCTCCCTGATTTGGGTCGGACAAAATTTTCAGATTGTCCATGAAGATTGCTTGTATTCCCAATATGCTAAGATTTAGAACGATTAAACTCTGGGAGAGGTGGCAGAGTGGTCGATCGCACCCGACTTGAAATCGGGAGACTAGCAATAGTCCGGAGGTTCAAATCCTCTCCTCTCCGTCATTTACAATTTGAAATAAAAAAATTACAGAGAAAATGCTGGCTATTTTGATCAAAATTTTTCTAGAGAGTAAGAACCTTTTAGCCCATTTTTTCAAAGATTTTAAACATCGGTAAATACATAGAGAGCAAAATGGTTCCCACCATCCCTGCAATAAAAACCATCATCAGTGGCTCAATGATACTGGTGAGAGCTTTAACAGTTTGTTCGACTTCATCTTCATAGAAATCAGCAACTTTCATCATCATAGAATCCAATTCTCCTGTTTCTTCACCAATACTAATCATCTGAATGGCCAAAGAGGGAAAAACCTTACCCCGTTGCAAGGCTAAACTCATCATGCCTCCTTGTTGAATTTCGTCCATAGCATCTGCCACCGAATTAGAAATGACTTTGTTCGGAATAGTATTACAGACAATTTCGAGGGCTTGAATAATGGGGACACCAGAACGAGTTAGGGTTCCAAATACTCGACAGAAACGAGCAACTGCTACCTTTTCATTTAAAGGGCCAAAAAGAGGTATTTTGAGCATCATGCCATCAATTTGTAATCTTCCAACTGGTGATGCGTAGTATTTTTTATAAAGAAAGCCCGCACCTATAAACCCAAAAATTGGTATGACAACCAAGGAACTCCGCAAAAAGCCGCTTAGGTCTAACATAAATTGGGTAAGTGCGGGTAATTCTGTTCCTAAGTCTTGGAAAATTTTGGCAAAAACAGGAATGAGAAAAAGAGTCATTCCCAAAAATGCCAGCACGGCTAAACAACCTACTGCAACTGGATAAGCCATCGCGGACTTAATTTGATTTTGCAGACGAGCCATGTCTTCTAAGAGTTGGGACAAGCGATTCAGCACTTCATCTAAAACCCCCCCCGCTTCTCCTGCTTCCACCATGCTGACGTAAAGCTGGTCAAAACATTCGGGATATTTTGCCATTGATTCGGACAGGTTATTTCCCTGTTGAACCTCTCCACTGATGCCAACCAGGGCTTTTTTCAACTTGGGATTGGAACACTGTTCCGATAAAACCCCCAAACAGCGAACGATCGCAACTCCCGCATTGATCATCACCGAAAATTGCCGAGAAAAAACGGCTCTATCTTTGACTGTGACTTTATTTAAAAGTGATTCCAAAAATTCAAGATTAATTTGTCCACCAGCGGGCTTGACCGAACCGATCGCCGCATATTGTTGTTTAAGAATCATTCGAGCCTGTTCGGGAGACATGGCATCAATTTTTCGTTTTGTGACTTTTCCGCTATTATCTTTAACTTGAGCGACAAAGGTAGGCATGAATTTTAGTCCTATTAAATATTATTTGAACAGAATTTAGCTAAAAAGTTGGTTTTTTAACGGGCTTTGGCTTTGGCGGGTGCGGCAGAGGGAACGGCTCCTGCGACTAAGCGTTGTAATTCATCGGGTTTACCGCTTTTAGAAAGGGCTTCTTCTAAAGAAATAACGCCACTAATCACGAAATTACCCAAAGATTGTTCCATTGTTTGCATTCCCAATTTCATTCCTGTTTGAATAGAAGAATAAATCTGGGGTGCTTTTCCTTCCCGAATCAAGTTGGCGATCGCGGGAGTAACAATCATGATTTCTTGTACCATTGCTCGACCAAATTCTCCTGGTTTGGGAGCCTTTTTCTTGACTAAATTTTGACTAAAAACGGCCAAAAGAGAATTAGATAACATGGCACGAATTTGGGGCTGTTGAATGGGCGGAAAAACATCTAACATCCGATCCACTGTCCCTGCTGCTGAATTGGTGTGAAGAGTTCCAAAAACCAAATGACCTGTTTCTGCTGCACTAATCGCCAAAGAAATCGTTTCTAGATCTCGCATTTCTCCGACCAAAATAATATCAGGATCTTCTCGCAAAGCGGCCCTTAAAGCATTAGCAAAACTTTTGGTATCTTCCCCTTTTTGGCGTTGATGAAAAAGACTTTTAATATTAGGAAAAACGTATTCAATCGGGTCTTCAATGGTCAAAATATGTTCAGCGCGAGTTCGATTAATTAAGTCTAAAACAGCCGCTAAACTTGTCGTTTTTCCTGACCCAGTTTGTCCCGTCACCAAGATTAATCCCCTCGGTCTTTCTGCCATTTCTCGCATAATACTCGGCAATCCCAATTGTTCAAAGTTCGGGATTTTAGAAGACAATGCCCTTAAACAAGCCGCATAACAGCCTCTTTCTTTATATACATTAACCCGAAAACGAGCCAAGCCTTTCACTCCATAGGAACAATCCAATTCCCAGCCTTGTTCTAATTCTTTCCTTTGAGTATTATTCAACATACTAAAAATTAGTTTTTGGCTATCTTGAGGTGTAAGGATTTCTTCATTAATAGGATTAAGTTTGCCACTAATCCGAAAGTAAACTGGCGCACCCGCTTGCAGATGCATATCAGACCCGCCCATTTCAACGAGTTGTTCCATTAAATCTTCGATTAAAAAATCTGCTGCCATGGGTTTATGCTCCTAAGTTTGGGAATAAGAATACACTAAAAATAAAAAATTGAGAGATGATTCAAAGTTTTTGTAACCTAAAATCTAATCTTTAAATTAACTCATTGAAAATTATGAACTATTGGGTAAAACGTGGAGTCATGCAATAGGGGCAATCGATCCATTCCTGTTGCAATTCAGCTTGGCAAACTCGGCAACTTAAAGAACTCTTTCGTTTGGATCGTAGTTCCGATTCTAAGCCTGTATCAGTAAACGTAACCCGCTCCACTTCTTCAAGGGTGGTATAACCTTCTTGAACTAGATTTAAACTATAGGCCAAGAGTGTTACCATTCCTTCTTCTACAGCACAATCCTTAATGCGATCGGTAGTCGCTCCTTCGTTAACTAAAGTAGCAATTCGTTCGGAGTTACGCATAACTTCATAAACTCCAACTCGACCTTTATAGCCACTGCCACTACATTTAGGACAAAGGTTTCCCTGACTGCGAGCAGTATTTATTTCATCAGGCAATAAAGTGTTGGCCTTATAAAATGTAACCTGTTCGGTATTAGAAACACTAAAGCCAAACCTAAGCAGTTCTTCTCTTGGAGGATGATACGCAACTCGACATTCGGTGCAGACTTTTCGCATGAGCCGTTGAGCCAAAACTCCCAATAAAGCTCCCGAAACCATGAAGGGTTCAACTCCCATTTCATCTAAACGCGCGATCGCCCCAGCCGCATCATTAGTATGTAAAGTTGTTAACACTAAGTGACCTGTGAGAGCCGCTTCAATCGCCGTTTTAGCTGTCTCTTTATCTCGCGTTTCTCCCACCAGAATTACATCGGGATCTTGACGCATAAACGCCCGCAAAATAGAAGAAAAATCCATCCCTTTTTCCCGAATAACTTGTACTTGGGTAATGCCAGGCAAAGAATATTCAATCGGATCTTCTGCTGTATTAATATTAACTGTGGGTGAATTGCGTTCAGCTAAAACTGAATACAAACTGGTGGATTTTCCTGAACCCGTTGGCCCCGTTACCAAGAATAAGCCATAGGGACGACCTGCTAATTCACGTACCGTTTGTAAAGTTTCCTCACTCGTAATTAATTTATCTAACCCTAATTGAGTCGCTGAATTATCCAAAATCCGTAAACAAACTTTTTCGCCGTAGCGACTGGGAATGGTATTAACCCGAAAATCTACATTACGCCCTTGAAATACTCGCCGAATTTTTCCATCCTGGGGCAAGCGGCGTTCGGCAATATCCATATCTGCCATGATCTTAAAACGAGCAACAACAGCAGGAATTAACTTCTTGGGCAACGGATTAAACGCCTGATGAAGTATTCCGTCTCGGCGAAAACGAATTCTCAGGTCTAACTCTTGAGGTTCGATATGAATATCTGATGTGCCTTCTTGGATGGCTTTGGCTAAAACTTTATTCACCAAGTTAATCACAGGAGCCTGATTTGCCGCGCTAGAATCGAGTACGTCTGCATCATCAACTGGGCCTTCCTGAAGCGAACTACCAAAGGAATCAACAATATCGCCAATATCACCAAGTTTCTCTATTTCTTTATCTTTAGCAACTTTCTTTTGTTCTTGATCTAATTCGCCTTGAATTCCATAATATTCTTCTAATAAACGATTAAAATCTTCTTGGGTAATGACCAAACGACGCATTTCTAAGCCTTTAAACCGCAAAATTCGCAGTAATTCATCCTGAGCTGCCAGATCATCTGGATCTACCATTGCCACTAGCACACTCGGCGATTCTCCTTCTTGTTTTATTAAAGGTAATAGTTTATAGCGGCGACAAGTGTCCAAGGGAATGAGTGCTTGGATTAGCTCAGCCATTTCCCGACTGGCGATCGGACTAACTTCTGGATCAAGACTATCTACTCCATACAGGATTTTAAGTTCAAAAAGATAATGTTTTTTATATTGTCGGACTAATTCTGGAGAAAGGGCATGACCTGTAATGGATTGGATTTCTTGTGGCAAGGAGCGTCCCGTCTTCCGCATTTGCACTAAAGCCTGTTGGAGTTGTTCTGGGGCAACGTGTCCACCCTTAACCAATTGATTGCCAAAGGGAGAAAAATAGTTGCGGAGAGCTACTGCACGGGTTTTCTTGGAAGATGAATAAGTCATAAAATAACAGTTATAGCTCCTTACATATGATTAGTATTCCCCAGACGAGACAACAAATCACTATTTTACTCAGGAAATTTACTCGAATTGTTTAGCATTATCTGGCATGAGTGAGGACACTTTTGTTTATCTTCATTAAAAATTTTAAGTTGAGTAAAAATACCAGACTTTTTTGTATTTTGCAGATTGATCAAAGAAAAGATAGTACGAGGTAGGGTCTTCACGTTAAAATAGAGAATCTGTATGAATAAAGATCTTTTGCAAGTTCGGAAATCTACCTAGAAAACAGGTTATTCTGCAATGTATTATCAATTTTGATGAACAAATTTAGAATTTCTAGATGATCGCATTTAGCATTCATTTGTACCATCAATAAATCGCTAAAAGTCCAATTTTTAAGCGAAAATTATTCCTTAGTACCAGTATTTTTTTTAACAACTATCCCATGAACGAAGCGCAAAATTCCCTTGAAACCCCTAATGAAGCTATGGAAACCACCACATCAGATACCTCAACACCTTTGGATACAGAGGTAATAATTGAAGTTAATCCCGATGATTCTGCTTTTCAGAGTGAAGAAATTACCACAGAACAGATGATCACCCAATTACTACAACAAATTGCTCAACAATCCGAAGAAATCGACGGTTACAAAAAACGTTATATTACCCTAGCGGCGGAATTTGATAATTATCGTAAACGCACCCAAAGGGAACAAAAAGAGTTAGAAAAACAGGTCAAACGTAAGACCATTATTGAATTACTCTCAGTAGTTGATAATTTTGAGCGCGCCAGAACTCAGCTAAAATCTAGTACAGATGGCGAAATTATTCATAAAAGTTATCAAAGTGTCTATAAAAGTTTTGCTGATAGTTTAAAACGCTTAGGTGTTTCGGCGATGCGTCCTGAAGGTCAACTATTTGACCCCAATTATCATGAAGCGATGTTGCGTGAATATACGAATGATCATCCTGAAGGAACTATTCTGGAAGAGTTGGTCAGAGGCTATCTGTTAGAAGATCAAGTTTTGCGTCATTCAATGGTCAAAGTTGCCGCTCCCCAAGAATCCGTGATACCCTCGGAACAGGAGCCAACTGATCCTCAAGAAGCTGGTAGTTCCCCAGATTAGGTCTTCAAAAATAGGAGTCGCTCTGCCTGGCTAGAATCAGCACTTGGCGATCGCCTGAAGATAACAATCTTTCCGTAATTTTTCTATTGTTTAACACTTTACAAGCACTATGGGCAAAGTCATTGGCATCGACCTGGGGACAACCAATAGTTGCGTTGCTGTTCTAGAAGGCGGCAAACCGATTGTTATACCCAATGCAGAAGGCGGAAGAACGACACCGAGCATTGTGGGCTTTGGTAAAAGCAATCAACGTTTGGTCGGACAATTAGCCAAAAGGCAATCTGTTACCAATGCGGAAAACACCGTTTATAGTATCAAGCGATTTATTGGACGACGCTGGGAAGAAACCCTAGAAGAGCGATCGCGGGTTCCCTATAATTGCAGCAAAGGAAGAGACGATACCGTCAATATCGAAATTCGGGGGCAACAATTCACACCCCAAGAAATTTCTTCCATGATTCTGCAAAAACTAAAGGCCGATGCTGAAGCTTTTTTAGGGGAACCTGTGAGCGAAGCTGTGATTACGGTCCCCGCCTACTTTACCGACGCTCAACGCCAGGCAACCAAAGACGCGGGAGTCATTGCAGGCTTGGATGTTCTTCGCATTATTAATGAACCCACCGCCGCCGCTTTAGCTTATGGTTTAGACAAACAATCCCAAGAAGAATTAATTTTAGTTTTTGATTTAGGGGGAGGAACTTTTGATGTTTCCCTGCTCCAACTTGGCAATGGCATTTTTGAAGTCCGCGCCACATCAGGCAATAATCACTTGGGTGGGGATGACTTTGACAATGTGATTGTGCGTTGGATGACAGATAACTTTAAAAACAAAGAAAAAATTGATCTAAGTCCAGACAAAATGGCTATTCAACGCTTAAGAGAAGCTGCCGAAAAAGCCAAAATTGAACTTTCCAGCCTGTTAACCACGTCGATTAATCTTCCTTTTATTACGGCTGATGAAAATGGTCCCAAACACCTAGAAACCGACCTAAGCCGCTCTAAATTTGAAGAACTGGCAAAACAACTAATTCAAGCAACTTTAACCCCGCTGAATCAAGCCTTTAATGATGGTGAAGTTAAACCCCAAGATATTCATCGAATTATCCTAGTGGGAGGCTCTACCCGCATTCCAGCCGTTCAACGCATTATTCAACAACTTTTTCCTGATAGCCAATTGGATCGCTCTATTAATCCCGATGAAGCAGTGGCCCTAGGGGCGGCCATTCAAGGCGGTGTTTTAGGAGGCGAAGTCGATAATATCTTACTTTTAGATGTGACTCCTTTGTCCCTTGGTATTGAAACTTTAGGAGAAGTTTTTACTAAAATCATCGAGCGCAATACCACTATTCCCAGCAGCAAATCAGAAGTTTTTTCTACGGCCGCCGACGGTCAAACATCAGTAGAAATTCATGTTTTGCAAGGAGAACGAGCTATGGCTTTGGATAATAAAAGTCTGGGTAAGTTTTTGTTAGCAGGAATACCTCCAGCCCCCAGAGGAGTTCCCCAAATTGAAGTCAGTTTTGAGATTGATGTCAATGGCATTCTCAAAGTTGCGGCTCAAGATCAAGGTACAAGAAGGGAACAAGGCATTGTGATTAGCCATACTGGTGGCTTAAATAGTAATGAAATTGAACGAATGCGCCAAGAAGCAGAGAAATTTGCCGATCAAGACCGTCGCCGTATGCAAATGATGGAATTACGCAATCAAGCAGATAGCTTGTTCTATACTTATGCAACAACAGTGAAGGAAAATAGCGATTTTATTCGGGCCGAGTTAAAAGTCAGCAGTCAAAAGAAAAAAGAACAATTGGAAGCCGCCCTACGGAATTCTGCGATTACAATCGACAAATTACAAATCTTAGTCGAAGAATTTCGTCAACTTATTTTGACCATTGGCACTGAAGTTTATCAGCAAGGTAGTGACGGTACAATAAAAGCATTTGAAACGTTAGATGCAACTTTATCCGAACAACTCTTAACCCAAATCAACCAAAGAACTCAAACTTCTGCTAGAAATTCTCCTGTTGAAACAATTCCGAGTTATGAAGAAACGGCTCAAGTTTATTCCACCTCAGAAACTGAAAATTTCGACTTTGATGCCGATGAAACCATTTCTAGTGATTATGAAGCAGTGGATTAATGATGTTTTGCCAAGAGTTTGCTACAGTAAACACTAAGCTCATGTAAACCAATATTAATAAGAACAATCAGAGTTAGGCCCTATGGCAGCGGACTATTACGAAATACTTGGCGTTTCTAGGGATGCCAGCAAAGAAGACATGAAACGTGCCTACCGTCGTTTGGCGCGGAAATATCATCCTGACGTGAATAAAGAGGACGGGGCGGAAGATCGCTTTAAAGAAGTGAATCGTGCTTATGAAGTCCTCTCAGAGCCTGAAACTCGCGCTCGCTATGACCAGTTTGGAGAAGCTGGAGTTAGTGGTGCAGGTGCATCTGGTTTTGAATATGGAGATATGGGCGGATTTGCCGATATCTTTGAGACAATTTTTGGTGGATTTGGTGGGGCTGGTGCTACTACTGGTACATCTCGACGACGGTCTGGCCCGACTCGTGGCGACGATCTCCGTTTAGACCTCAAACTCAACTTTCGAGAGGCGATTTTTGGGGGCGAAAAAGAAATTCGCATTCCCCATCTAGAATCTTGTCAGATTTGTCAGGGAACAGGGGCAAAAACGGGTACGGGATCACGGACTTGTGCTACCTGCAATGGCGCGGGTCAAGTTAGACGAGCTACTCGAACACCTTTTGGTAGTTTTGCTCAGGTTTCAGCTTGTCCTACTTGTAACGGTGCGGGAGAAGTTATTGAAGAAAAATGTGAAACTTGTGGCGGTGCGGGTCGTAAACAAGAAACCAAAAAACTGAAAATTTCCATTCCCCCTGGAGTTGATGATGGAACTCGTTTGCGGGTTTCACGAGAAGGTGATGCGGGATTGCGCGGCGGCCCATCAGGAGATTTATATGTTTATTTAATGGTGGAAGCGGATCGGGAGTTTATCCGTGAAGGCATTAATATCCGCTCAGAAATCACGATTAGCTATTTGCAAGCGATTTTGGGTTGTCGTTTAAATGTTAATACGGTTGATGGCCCTGATGAGTTAGCAATTCCTTCTGGAACTCAACCCAATACGGTGTTGACGTTGGAAAATAAGGGTGTTCCCAAGTTGGGCAATGCGACTCTGCGCGGCGATCACTTAATCACCATTAAAATCAATATTCCTACCCGAATTAGTGGAGAAGAACGGGAATTATTGGAAAAATTAGCGGGTATTAAGGGAGATGGTCAGGGAAAAGGTGGATTGGAAGGTTTTTTAGGGGGATTTTTCCATAAATGACAAGTTTTCCTCAGAAATCAGTCAATACCGTTTCGGATAAGTTTCTCCTAGATCTTCGGGGAACACCTTGTCCGATTAATTTTGTGCGGACGAAATTAAAGTTGGCGCAAATGTCGGCGGGTGAAATCCTAGAAGTTTGGTTGGATGCGGGTGAGCCTATTGAACAGGTTCCCCACAGTCTGACGATGGAGGGTTACAGTGAGCAAGAAATGATAGAAGAAGATACTTTTTTTAAAATGATCATTCGCGTTCCCGATAATTTGTAGCCGATGGTTATTACATAGTGACTAAGGCTGAATACGGTACTGTTATTGCGATTCAAGCGAATTATTATCAAGTTCGTTTGGATCATCTTTCTAAGACTTTATTGCTCTGCACACGGCGATCGCGTCTAAAAAAAATTGGGCAATCGGTGATGGTCGGCGATCGAGTTGGAGTGGAAGATGTAGATCTTCATAACAAACAAGGGGCGATCGCGGCAGTCGAACCTCGTAAAAATGAATTATCCCGTCCTCCCATGGCCAACGCGGATCAAATCTTATTAGTTTTTTCGCTCGCAGATCCGCCCTTAGAAACTTGGCAATTAAGTCGTTTTTTAGTGAAAGCAGAATCAGCCGATTTAGAATTATGTTTGTGTCTTAATAAACAGGATTTGGTGAGCGAAGAAGAACGCATTCAATGGCAAGAAAGATTAACTCAATGGGGTTATCATCCTTTATTTATTAGTATTAATAATCAACAAGGATTAGAGGCTCTTCAAAAACAACTTCAACAAAAAATTACGCTGATGGCTGGGCCTTCTGGAGTGGGAAAATCGAGTTTAATTAATGCTTTAATTCCAGATGTTTTTCAACGAGTGAACGATGTTTCGGGAAAATTACATAGAGGCCGCCATACTACTCGTCATGTAGAACTTTTTGAATTACCAACTGGTGGTTTATTAGCGGATACACCAGGTTTTAATCAGCCCGATTTGGAAGTAAAAACGTCTCAATTAGTTTTCCATTTTCCTGAAGCTAGAAGTAAATTGGAAACAGGTATTTGTCAGTTTAATGATTGCTTACATCGAGAAGAACCTAATTGTGTTGTTCGCGGAAATTGGGAACGTTATCAGCATTATTTAAAATTCTTGGAAGAGGCAATTCAACGCGAAATTCAGCAACAAGAAAGGGGAGAAGAAGAATCTACTTTAAAGCTAATGACGAATGAATCTGGTCAACAGGAATATACACCGAAATTAGCCAAGAAAAAATATCGTCAGAGTTCTCGTCGTGCCAAGCATCAAAAACTCAATGAATTTTATAATGAACAGTCTTCGCGTTTGGATAATGATGAAGATTTGGAATAAAATGTTAACCAAGATTTACTGTTTAATTTGTTAGAAACTCATGCCGATTCTCCGACCTGAAGACCGCACTAAACTTGATCGCGCAAATGACACAGATTTTTATGCGTTTCCCCGTTTTGTGACCCATGTTGACGCTAATTTTATTGATCAGTTAACCAATCTTTATCGCGATCGCCTCAAACCCCAAAGCCGAATTTTAGACTTGATGAGTAGTTGGGTTTCTCATTTGCCTGAAGAGATGGAATTTGCCCATGTTGAAGGTCAGGGAATGAACACAGAAGAACTCGCTAAAAATCCCAGCCTAAATCATTATTTTGTTCAAAATCTCAATCAATCACCCCAATTACCTTTAGCTGATCAGGATTTTGATGCGGTTTTAATGGCCGTTTCAGTGCAATATTTAGAGTATCCCGAAGCCATTTTTAGTGAAATTCATCGTATTCTTAAGCCCAATGGCATTGTTATTGTGAGTTTTTCCAATCGGATGTTTTATCAAAAGGCGATCGCAGCTTGGCGTGAAGGAACAGATTTAAGTCATGTACAATTAGTAAAATCATATTTTCAGAGCATTCCTGGCTTTAGTAAACCCGAAGTTGTGAGTCGTCAAGCTTCTGCTTTACCTGGTTTTTTACAAATGTTAGGAATGACGGGAGCCGATCCTTTTTATGCGATTATTGCCTCAAAAATTGATACTGATATGTAGTTTTAAACTTTTTTATCATCCCAATTGCAACAACAATGATATTGTAAATTTTTATGAACAAAAAACATTAGCAGTATGCAGGTATTGCAAGTAGATTTCCTTTCCGTAACGAAAGTTACAAAATATCCTAGTTTCCTTGCTTACCTTGGAAAGTAGAGGATATAGAGACTGAGAGAATTCCCTTAAATCGCCAACTAGAGAGGCTTCAGATTATGACGATTGCAACAAACGCAACTGGTAAATTAAATAAAATTGAAAAAGCGAAAGCCGAAAAACAAGGTCTAGCCGTCAAGGATGAACTCGAATATTTTGCCGAAATTGGTTGGGAAGCCGTTGATAAAACTGATTTAGAGATGCGCCTGAAATGGCTAGGAATTTTTTATCGCCCTGTTACGCCTGGAAAATTTATGCTTCGTCTTCGCATTCCCAATGGCGTGATGACTAGCGAACAGATGCGAGTTTTAGCAGAAATTGTGCAACGTTATGGAGATGATGGCAGCGCGGATATTACTACTCGTCAAAATCTACAATTACGAGGCGTTCATCTCGAAGATATGCCTGATATTTTCCGTAAATTGAAAGCGGTGGATTTGACCAGTATTCAGTCAGGAATGGACAATGTACGCAATTTAACAGGTTCTCCTGCTGCGGGAATTGATCCTGATGAATTGATTGATACCCGCGAACTCAACCAACAACTTCAGGACATGATTACCAATAAAGGCGAAGGTAATCCAGTTTTTACTAATTTACCCCGAAAATTCAATATTGCCGTGGAAGGAGCGAGAGATAATTCTATTCACGCAGAAATTAATGATGTCGCTTTTGTTCCCGCTTATCAAGCTGAGGAGTTGGGTTTTAACGTTTTGATCGGTGGTTATCTTTCTGCTCAACGTTGTGCTGAAGCGATTCCCATGAATGTTTGGGTTGCTGTCGAAGATGTGGTTGAAATTTCGCGCGCTATTTTGACGGTTTATACCGATAATGGATTGGCCGCAGGATTACGAGAAAACCGTGCTAAAGCAAGATTAATGTGGTTGATTGATCATTGGGGAATGGAAAAATTCAAAGCCGAAGTTGAAAAAGAAATGGGTAAATCTTTGGCGATCGCCGCCCTAAAAGATGAAATTACCCAGGATAAAAAAGATCATTTGGGCATTCATCCTCAAAAACAAGAAGGTTATAGTTATGTGGGTCTGCACGTACCGATGGGGCGTTTTTCAGCAGAAACAATGTTTGAATTGGCAAGACTCGCAGAAGTTTATGGAACAGGTGAAATTCGTTTAACGGTCGAACAAAATGCCATTATTCCTTATATTCAAAACGAAAATTTGGAACCGTTTTTAACAGAGCCTTTGTTGCAACAATTTTCGATTAATCCAACAACTCTAACTCGTTCCGTAATTTCTTGTACAGGGGCGCGTTATTGCAATTTTGCCATTATTGAAACCAAACAACGGGCATTGAAAATGGCTCAAGATTTGGATGCAGAACTGGATATTCCTGATCGCGTGCGGATTCACTGGACGGGTTGCCCTAATTCCTGTGGTCAGGCTCAAGCGGGTGATATTGGCTTAATTGGCACAAAAGTTCGCAAAGATGGCGAAACAGTAGAAGGTGTCAATCTTTATACGGGCGGAAAAGTTGGTCATGGCGCAAAATTGGGAACACTAACCGAAAAAAGTATTGCCTGTGATGACCTAAAAGGCATTCTGAAAAATATCTTGATTGAACAATTTGGGGCAACAGAAAAAGTGTAGATTTAAAAAGACGATCGCGCTTAAATTTTTCAGTCCTAAAAATAAGTTTGAAGTCCTTGAAAGCTCATGAAATCTTTCAGATATTTTCTAATTGAGTAATAATTAATTAGGGCTTGCTGAATAAAGCTGAAAGCGTTATTGAAAAAGGGCTGGGGAGATTTAGCGAGAAAAAAAGTGCGAGAAAAAGGTCTAGAATGGGTAAAAAGGCTTGCACCCCCTACTTCCAGAACCTTGAACGATGTAC
>JANNLO010000237.1:0-14154 GCA_031396835.1 Snowella sp. SOY_38_metabat_116 | reverse complement strand
GTACATCGTTCAAGGTTCTGGAAGTAGGGGGTGCAAGCCTTTTTACTCATTCTAGACCTTTTTCTCGCACTTTCTTTCTCGCTAAATCTCCCCAGCCCTTTTTCAATAACGCTTTCAGCTTTATTCAGCAAGCCCTATTTAGAGGATTTAGAAAATATTCAAGAAGCTCAGAATCGTCTAGGGAATCCTCCTGAACGTTATTTAACTTTAGAAGAAGTGGAGCAAGAACTTGGTTTGACAAATTGAATTTGATCCAAGAGCTTTAAAAGAGTTAAAAAAGTTAGATAAGATCGCGCAGAAACGAATCATTCAATATCTTAAAAATCAAATCGCTGTTCAGGCCAATCCTCGTATTTTTGGACGTGGTTTAAAAGGAGTAGACACAACATGATTAGAAATGAACGTCAATACAGAATTACCAAAACCAAGTTAAATGAGTTTCAGTTGGCTCTTTTAGAATTAAAAAATTTGCCTGAGCCAACGGAAATTAACGATAAGCTTGATTATCAATTAGATTTGGACGCATTATCAAGCCAAATTGAAGAATTTGAGCAAGAAATTGCTGAATACCAATCTCTACAACGGGGAACAGTTGAGCAATTAATCCTGGAATCCTTTGATGAATTACCTCAAGCCTTACTTTGATGAATTACCTCAAGCCTTAATTAAAGCCCGCATAGTACGAGGACTGACCCAGGAGAAATTGGCGGAAATTCTAAAAGTCAAACCCCAACAGGTACAACGGGATGAGGCAAATCTCTATGCAGGGGAAAGTTTTAGCAAGTTACTCGCCATTCAAAAAGCCTTACATTTAGAAATTAAGCAAAAAGTTATTTTTCAAGAATGTTAGAGCAAGGTTTGAGTGTGAGCGATCGCCTTCAACTGAATAGTTTTTTAAAACCTCAAGTCACTGAAGATGGTTCGTTTACCTTTTTTTCGCAAGAATTTCAGGAAAGCTTCCATTCTCAATCAGGAGCGAAACAGGAGGCAGACGGCAAGTTTATTTTGGCTTGTCAATTAGCTCAAAAAGCGGCTCAAACTGATCATCTGTTTATACTCGATGTTTGCTATGGCTTGGGTTATAACAGTGCTAGTGCCTTAGAAACCATCTGGTTAGTTAATCCTCAATGTCGGGTGACTTTAATTGCCCTAGAAATCGATTTAAACATTCCTCGTCAGGCGATCGCACATCATTTATTAGACCAATGGACTGAGCCGATTGTTCAATTATTAGAAAAATTAGCAACCAAGGGTTTGGTAAAAACTTCTCTTTTACAAGCAGCATTGTTGAGCGGAGATGCCCGTTTAACGATGCAAGAAGTCCAAAAACGAGGATTTAAAGCAGACGCTATTTTTCTAGATCCTTTTTCGCCGCCGAAATGTCCCCAATTGTGGAGTGTGGAATTTTTAGCCTTATTAGCTCAATCTTTAGCTCCAGAAGGACGAATAGCCACTTATTCTTGTGCAGCATCGGTGCGGACAGCTTTAAGTCTGGCGGGATTAAAATTTGGGGCGAGTTTGCAGGTTGGACGGCGATCGCCTGGAACGGTGGCGAGCTTAACCGAAAAAGATTTACCGCCTATTTCTTCCCAAGAACAAGAACATTTACAAACCCGTGCTGCGATCGCCTATCGAGATCCTGATTTACAAGATTCTGCCCAGATAATTTTGCAAAGAAGAAAAGCAGAACAAGAAAATAGTTTACTGGAGCCGAGCAGTCATTGGAAAAAACGTTGGCTCAAATATGCAAACAAAAAACCAGAAATCACCGAGAATGTTGACATTTTGAGAATAATGTAAGCTCTTAATAATTATAAATAATCAAATTTGTTGTGATACACTAGCTGTGATAATCAGGAAATTAACGCTATTTTGCAAAAAATGGGGAGTCAGCCACAATGAAAAATCCATCTAGAATATTTTTACTCAGTCTTTTGGCGATCGCGTTAGGAGAAGGAATTAAGCCTAATTCAGCCCAAGCAGGCGAAACCTGTAACTATATCAACAATAATCTTTTTATGGCTCAAGCCTATCTCAATCAAAATAATGTTTGGGTAAGTGAAGGTTGGTGGAAAATTGAACCAGGAAATTGTGTTGTTTATGGCGATAATGCCAGCACTTTTTTCAAAATAGACGAAGAAATTGCCGCGCCCCGTCCTGCAATCCCTGAAGCTGTTAAAACGGATCTTTGCGTGGTTCATGACCGATTTACCGTTTATCAAGCCAATAACGCAGCCGCTTGTGAAGGTCAAGAAGGTCAGATGACAACTTTTGTTGGTTTAGGCAATCAAAGAGAATTGTTAAAAGAAGTGAATTAGTTTGTTGTTTTTTTAAATAATTTAATTATCCGCATTTTGTTGCTCAAGAATAGTTTTCAAGTTGGCGATCGCGTTTCTTTTTCTAGGCTAATCAATCTTGAGAAATTTTGCTTGATTTTTTGTAATATTTTTCAAGTTAATAGTTATTTAATAGATGAGTAATCAAGATTATTAGTGCTTAAAAAATAAGAAATCTAATTCAACTTTAATTATTTGGGATTCAATCAGAGCGATCGCACATCATAGATACGATAATTTTGGTTTTGAAAGATTAAAGGAAAATGTTTTTTATAATAATCTTCATTTGCCTGAAAATCATGTAATTCACCTGGGCCGATTACGACATAACTAATACGATTTCTTTTTAATAAATTGCTTGTATTTTCACCACCTTTAAACATTAACTTTAAATCTTTTTCCCGTTGTTCATACAAAAAACCAAAATTAGCAACCCAAGCCGTATAACCCATCAAAATCGGACGAGCAGCCCAAACCATAATGAAATGATTATGACTGTTTGCTGTCAAAAATCTGGCTGAAGGATCAGTTTTTTCGCGAATTTTAATGCCTAGTTGAATATCATCATTGCTCGTGATCAATAGATAATTGCTCGTCTGGAGGCGAATGAGTTCCAGAAAACCACTAAAGCTTAAAAAAATCACCAAGAAAATAACAGAGAGTTTATCAATAATTTTCCATTTAGTTTTCGTTGTCCAGGTTAAACTTAATGATTGGGCCGCTAGACCCGAAAATCCCAGATAAACCCATAGAAATAATTTAGAATTATCCCAGGGAATGGGTTGAAAGGTAATTAGATTTGCCACACCAAATAGCATAAAAAAGCCAAAAAAGAAAGCCTTAATCACAGGTGATCGCCCTGATAAACGACTAAATCCAAAGACTGCAATAGGAAGCATCACCCCCCAGAGTTTCAGCCACATAATAATCCAATTCCAAAAACCTCCCTGGGATGTCCAACCTGGAGTCCAAGTCATAAATTTGGGATTCTTAATACCGCCAGCAATAAAGATTAAATAGAGAGTAATAGCAAAAATTGTTGTGGGAATGATGTAATAGAATAATAGCTTTTGCCACTGTTGATAGGAAACCATAAAAATAGGTATCAAAATAAAAAATAAAGCAATTAAACTGTGCATATGGGTAATTGCTAATATTCCTGATAATAAAGATGAAATGAGGAGAATTGATGAATATTTTTGCTGATTTTTGGGATCATCTAAAAGAACATAAATAATTCCCACTAAAGCCCAAATTGCTAAAGTTATTCCTAATAAAAATGCTCGCTGGGGTAATAACATTCCAACGATGACATTTCCTGAACCCCATTGATATTGTTCTTGTTTGGTATAGTCTAGGGTTTTCTCGAAAAATGATAAGTTTAAAAGATTATTTAAAGAATGGTCTTGAATAATATGGACAATAAAATCGATAAAGCCTAATCCCGAAGAAAGGAAAAATAAAGAAATCGCAATTAATGATTGAGTCTGAGATTTTAGGACTAGGTTAAAAAGACTGTAGATTCCCAACAAGAGGAAAAAAATATAAAAAAGGGAAGGAATAATTAAAGCAAAATAGAGGGAAAAACCCACTCTAATTAACATTCCAGAAATGAAATTTGTTAGAAAACCATAGGTGAATTTACCGTCGGCGTAAATAGGATGATAGGCGAACCAATCCTGGGGATTTTTATAGGCAAAAATATTAACCATACTAATGTGCAGAGGCCAATCGCCCCAAAGATTGATGTGACTAAGTGACAACCCATCGGGACTAAGTTTTAAAACTCTAATAAATAAAAATAAAAAGTAAATTCCCCAGATGCTATAGAGAATAATTAGAGATTTTTGATGAACTTTATAAAAAAGAGTTAATTGTTTTAAATATTGCTCTTGTTTTTGAGATAATTTAATCATAATTATTCTGATTTACGGCTCATTTAAATGACATTATAAAAACTCTCAAAAACTAATTTAATTCCTATACATCTTGATAATTGCAAGAGATATAAAATTTAATTGATTAAAATTATTAAAAACTATTGACTTGCCGTAATTCCCCGTTCTTTAAGTTGACGAATAAAATATTCTTCTAACGATGCTCGCGCCAAATTCAGATTAATTAATTGAACATTTAAGTTAGATAAATTATCAATAAAAGCTTGGGGATCTCCTTTGAGTTGTCCATGCCACAGATTATTATCTAATTTTAAACCTGTCATCCATTCTTGTAATTGTGTTTGTGTTCCTCCTTTTACAACAACTTGATAAACATTTGCACTTCCTAGAATGTCTTCTAAAGACCCAATACAGATTAATTCTCCCCTCGCTAAAATTGCAATGCGATCGCAGATTTGTTCAACATCTGTTAATACATGGGAATTAAAAAAAATAGTTTTTCCTTGCTCTTTTAATGACAAAATAATTTCTCGAACTTGATAGCGTCCAAGGGGATCTAAGCCCGACATCGGTTCATCTAAAAAGACTAATTCGGGATCATTAATTAAGGCTTGGGCCATGCCGACCCGTTGCATCATTCCTTTAGAATATTGTCGCAATTGTTTTTTCTTGGCGGTTTTTTGAGCTAAACCTAC
Organism: Snowella sp. SOY_38_metabat_116; assembly: GCA_031396835.1. Taxonomy (GTDB): domain Bacteria; phylum Cyanobacteriota; class Cyanobacteriia; order Cyanobacteriales; family Microcystaceae; genus Snowella. Next base: position 9,225 of record JANNLO010000237.1, on the reverse strand, counting down.
TAAATCAAAAAGTTGGGGAATGCGCTGTTTTTGTTTGGATTGGGGAATCTGGAACAAACCTGCAACAAATTCTAAAAATTCCCACGCGGTCAAAAAATCATAAAAATAAGGATTTTCAGGTAAATAACCAACTCTTTGTTTGGTGGCGCGATCGCCGATGGGTTTGTCTAATAAAACGGCACGCCCAGAAGTTGGACGAATTACGCCTAAAAGAATTTTTAAAAGTGTGGTTTTTCCTGCGCCATTAGGGCCCAAAAGTCCAAAGGTTTCTCCTTGCTGAACGGAAAGCGAGCAATTTGTTAAAGATTGAACTGTTTGATTAAGCCAAAAACCTGTTCGATAAATTTTATTAAGATTCCAGGTTTCAACAACGGAAATTGGGTGATTTGCTGTCGAGTAAAGAGGTAAATCTTGAACAGTATTCATATTTCTTGAATGGTTTATTTGAGGTAGTTAAAACTTAGTTTAAAACTAAAGTACTTGGAGAAGCAATTATTCGAGTTTAGCGATAAAATAAAGGTTAAATAAAATAAAGTTTTTAGGTTTAATCATTTTTACAGCTAAGAATTTAACTCTTACTATATTATCACTTTTATCGTCATCATCAACAATATTATCGAGCATTTTTAGAATTTAAAAGGGTTTTATTTTCAATCTCAAAATAGGCTGTATCTATCTTTTTACAATGATTTTTATTTCTCATTATTGATCCTCAAAGTTATTGCTTAAAACTTATATCGAAAAAAATATTGCCAATTTACGCTATAAACTTCTAAAAATGTAAGCTTTAAAAACTTGACTTAAACTAGCTTTTGAATACAGACAAAATTGCTATTCATCCCTTGATTTGGCAATGTCAAAATTGATGGCTTTGGCGATCGCGTTTGAGAATTTGCTAATAATAAAAGCTTCTCTTTAAACTTAATTCTTCTACAAAATCAGGTTAAATTAAAATAAGCCTTAAAATCCTATTACTAAACCACGCCATAGTCAACTCATGAAAATTAGTCAAGCCGAGTACCGTCAACGCCGCGATCGCCTAAGCTCAAAATTAGGACAGGGAACCGCTATTCTCCAAAGCGCACCAACCGCCGTCATGCACAACGATGTCGAATATTTGTATCGTCAAGACAGTGATTTTTTCTATTTAACGGGTTTTAATGAAGCCGAAGCCGTCGCTGTGTTTGCGCCCCACCACGAAGAACATCAATTTATTTTATTTGTCCAACCCAAAGATCCTGAAAAAGAAACCTGGACAGGTTATCGCTGTGGAGTTGAAGGAGCCAAAGAATTGTATGGAGCCGATGCCGCCTATTCGATTAAAGAACTAGATGAAAAATTACCCCAATATCTCGAAAAATGTGATCGAATCTATTATTATTTAGGACGAGATCATCACTTTAATAAAGTTGTTTTAACTCATTGGCAAAAGTTAATGGCGACCCATTCCCGAAGAGGAACTGGCCCTCAAATTATGGAGAATATTCACCCTATTTTACATCCTTTACGACAAGTAAAAAGTCCTACTGAAATTGATCTTTTACGTAAAGCAACGTCCATTTCTGCTGATGCCCACAATCGCGCCAGAGAATTTACAAAAGTTGGGCATTATGAATATCAAATTCAAGCAGAAATTGAACATACATTTCGTTTACAAGGAGGCATGGGCCCCGCTTATCCTTCTATCGTTGCGGCGGGAAGTAATGCTTGTATTTTGCATTATATTAACAATGATCAACAGGTTCAAGAAAATGATTTAATTCTCATAGATGCAGGTTGTTCCTATGAATATTACAATGGCGATATTACCCGAACTTTTCCCGTTAGTGGTAAATTTACACCCGAACAAAAAGCTCTTTATGAAATCGTTTTAACTGCTCAATTAAAAGCAATTGAACAAGTAAAAGTTGGCAATCCTTATAATCAATTTCATGACACAGCAGTGCGAACAATTGTCGAAGGTTTGATGGATTTGGGATTATTAATCGGAGATATTGAAGACATTATCAAAGAAGAAAAATATAAGCCATTTTATATGCACAAAACAGGACATTGGTTAGGTTTAGATGTTCATGATGCAGGTTTTTATAAAATAAATGCAGAAAACTGGCAGTTATTACAATCAGGTAATGTTTTAACAGTAGAGCCAGGAATTTATATTGGCCCCAATATTAAACCCTTTGAAGGTCAACCCGAAATCCCCGAAAAATGGCGTGGTATTGGTATTCGTATTGAGGATGATATTTTAGTGACAGAAAAAGGCCCAGAAGTTTTAACTGCTGCTGTTCCCAAATTAATTGAAGAAATTCAACCATAATAAACACAAATTATTGGTTTAATAAGTTTATTTTAAGCAGAAAATTTATGACGATCGCGTTTAAATCTTTACCCAATATTATTTCTCTAGAAGAGTTTTTAGATCTCCCAGAAACGAAACCCGCTAGTGAATATATTGATGGCCGTATTTACCAAAAACCTATGCCTCAAGGAAAACATAGTTTGTTACAAGGAAGATTTTTAACTCAAATCAATGATCGGGGTGAATCTAGACAACTAGTCTATGCGTTTCCTGAATTGCGTTGTACCTTTGCTGGTCGTTCTATTGTGCCTGATATTGCGGTGTTTGAATGGAATAATATTCCGTTAGATGAAAATGCCGAAATTATGAATAGAATTACTATTGCTCCCGATTGGATTATTGAAATTCTTTCCCCCGACCAATCATCAATTAAACCCCTTAATAAAATTAGTTTTGCCATACAAAATGGGACAAAATTGGGCTGGTTAATCTCTCCTCAAGATCGTATTATCTTAGTTTTTCAAGGAGATAGATTACCAATTTTTAAAGAAGGAAATGACGTATTACCTGTTTTAGGAAATCTTGGTGATTGGCAACTATCTGCTAACGATTTATTTGAGTTATTAAGTTTTGTCAGCAAAGCAAAATAATTAAAATTCAACACTATTTTTAGCTTTAATTTTTTAAGATATTAATTAGAATAAATAGCTGAATATCGTAACCTAAATATAAACTTTTTTTGCGGCTAAAAGTCAAACAAAAAAATCTTTTATAAACCTCTTTGATAATGCATTCCTGGCAAATGTTTGATTAGTCCCATCAACTCTAATTCTAATAATTTTCCTGAGACTTCACTTGTCGTTAATCCTGTTAGGTGAATGATCGTATCAAAGGAAGTAGATTCTTGAGTTAATGCTTGAAAAATTTTTAGACAAATCGGATCTAAATTTGGTAAAACTTCAGGTTCACCTGTTGGAAATAAGGATAATTGTTGCGTAGAATCTAAATTAGGAATCGCACCTAATGTTGCTAATAATTTTTCTTCATCAAGAATAATTCCTGCTCCATTATCAATTAAATTCAGGCAACCTTTGGCTTGAATAACATCAGGAGAATTGGGTAAAGTATAAACATCTCTTCCAAATTCATTCGCATAATTTGCTGTAATTAACGACCCAGATCGCTCTGGAGCTTCCATCACTAAAATAGCTCGACTTAAGCCTGCAATAATACGATTTCTAGCAGGAAAATTGCCCCGTTCTGGTTTGGTTCCTACAGGATATTCGGTTAAAATTAAACCCTTTTCTGCAATTTCTTCAAACAATTGACGATGTTGGGGCGGATAAATTAAATCTAAACCCGTGCCTAAAACTGCAATTGTGCGACCACCAGCTTTTAAGCAACTTTGGTGAGCATCTCCGTCAATTCCTGCTGCTAGTCCTGAAATTACTGTAAAACTACTTTTAGCTAGCCCTGTCGCAATATTTCTTGTCCAACGACGGCCATGCTCAGTCGGTGATCGCGTTCCGACAATCCCAATACCAGGAATATTACCTAAATTTTCTTGTTGATTAATTTGCCCTCGGTAATACAAAATAGACGGAGGACTGGCAATTTCCCATAATAAACGAGGATAATCTGCATCACTTGGTGTCCAAAAGTTAGGATTTTTTTGACTATGTTCTTCTAACAATTGAAATGGATTAATTTTAGATCTTTCTTCAAGAATTGTTTGTATTAATTTTCCGCCTAAACCATTCACTTCCCCAAGAGCTTTTGGAGAGGCTTTCCAAGCATTTTCTAATTGTTCAAAATGTTGAAAAATTCGTTTTAATAAAGTGGGGCCAATCCCTTTAATTTGTGACCAAGCTAACCAGTAATTTCGTTCATCACTCACCCTATTTTCCTCTCGATTTCTTGATTTTTTAGCAAATTAGACAATCAACTTTGTTAATTAATAGCTTCATTATGGTATCTTGTTTTTTAAAAGATATAATGCAAATTAAAGATTAATCTCAAGTTATCATGAAAAATTTATGGAATGACCAGGAAGCCGCTCATTATCAGGGAGATTTAGCCCAAAGAGTTTATACATCTCGTTTATTGGGTCGTAATTCGTCTTTGGTTTTGCATGGCGGCGGCAATACTTCGGTCAAAATTCAAGAAAATAATATTGTCGGCGAAACGGAAGATATTTTGTATGTCAAAGGCAGTGGTTGGGATTTAGCCACCATTGAAGAAGCGGGTTTTTCCCCTGTCCGTATGCCTCATCTATTAAAATTGGCGAAATTGAGTGCTTTGTCTGATCCCCAAATGGTCAATGAATTAAAAACTCAAATGACCCGTGCGATCGCGCCTTCGCCTTCAGTTGAAACGATTCTGCACGCGATTTTACCCTACAAATATGTGGATCATACCCATGCTGATGCGGTGGTGACAATTACGAATACGGCTGATGGATTAACGCGAATTAAAGAGATTTATGGCGATCGCTTGGTAATTATTCCCTATATTATGCCTGGTTTTGATTTGGCTCGTCTTTGTGGAGAAAGGTTTGCACAAGAAGCGGGAGAACAAACAATTGGCATGGTTTTAATGAATCATGGTATTTTTTCCTTTGGATCAACAGCTAAAGAATCCTATGATCGCATGATTGAGTTGGTAAATTTAGCAGAAGATTATTTGAAAAAACAGGGAGCTTGGGAACTGGAAAGGCGATCGCCGATTGTTGCAACTCAAACTTTTAGTCAAACCTTAGCTCGTCTTAGATCTGAAGTTTCTCAAGTAGCAGGATTTTCGGTGATTTTAGCCCGTCAAACCGATGAAAAAAGCTTAGCTTTCGCTCAACGCCCCGATCTAAAAACCATTGCCCAACAAGGGCCAGCAACGCCCGATCATGTGATTCGCACCAAACGTCTTCCCCAAATCGGTCGAGATGTTCAAGCCTATGCCGAAGCTTATCAAGCTTATTTTGCTGCTGAATCCGCCAAAGTTCAAGAGCCAAAAATCATGGTTGATCCCGCCCCTCGCGTTATTTTGGATGCGGAATTGGGACTTTGCACCATTGGAAAAACGGTTAAAGGTACGGCGATCGCGGCAGATATTTATCAACACACCATTGAAATTATTGAACGAGCAATTAAATTAGGCGGTTATCAAGCACTTTCTGCAACCGATATTTTTGAGGTAGAATACTGGGACTTAGAGCAAGCAAAACTAAGCTTAGGCGGAAATTCACCTATTTTTACGGGAGAAGTGGCTTTGGTGACAGGAGGAGCCTCAGGTATTGGCAAAGCTTGTGTTGAATCTTTGTTAAAACGGGGCGCGGCGGTGATTGCGTTGGACATTCAGCCAGAAATTGAAACTTTGCATAAACGAGCCGATTTTTGTGGGATTCAATGCGATTTGACCGACGAAACGGCTTTCAATCAAGCGTTAACGAAAGGCATCGAAGCTTTTGGAGGTTTAGATATTTTGGTTTTAAATGCAGGTATTTTTCCGCCTAGTTGTGATATTGCTGAACTAAACCAAAGCGACTGGCAACGAGTGATGAGCATTAATTTAGATGCAAATTTGATGTTATTGCGAGAATGTCATGCTTTTCTAAAATTAGCATTCAATGGTGGGCGTGTAGTTGCTATTGGTTCAAAAAATGTGACTGCGCCAGGGCCTGGAGTCGGAGCTTATTCAGTTTCAAAAGCTGCTTTAAATCAATTAATTCGAGTCACTGCTTTGGAATGGAGCCGCGATCACATTCGACTCAATACGCTCCATCCTAATGCCGTATTTGACACAGGAATCTGGACAGAAGAAATTTTAACGGCAAGAGCAAAAAATTATGGATTAAGTGTAGAAGACTACAAAACCAATAATTTACTCAAGGTAGAAATCACCAGTCAGGATGTAGCCGAATTAGCTGCCGAAATGTGCGGCCCTCTTTTTAGTAAAACTACCGCCGCCCAAGTGCCTATTGATGGAGGCAATGAACGAGTTATTTAGAAGATTGTTTCGACGAAGTATAATCATTAAAAGATGATCTTTAAAATAAGTTGGACTAAACACGCTGAAATCCAAAAGAAGAAATCTTTTTGTTGAGGAGTATTTTAGTCGATCCAATCGAAAGACCTTCAAATTATATTGAAAAAATTAATTGAATTACGCTATAAAAATTCTAGAAAATCAAAACAAATTGCTATGGAATTACCCTTAAAACTTCAATCTTCACCCATCCAAATTTTTAGTCCGCCAAATGTAGCAATCTTTGCCTCATTAGGATTGCACTCGATTGTCTTAGGATTCTTTTTACCTAACTTCCTTGGTGGTTCTAACTCCAATCTAAATAGTAATAAACAAAATATCGGCGTAATTGAATTGAACGATGCAGAACAAAGTCGCCTTCCTGATAGTTCTCCTTTTTCAAATTCCGCGCCTTTCCCGACTGGTACTACTGCTTTACCTAATAATAGTTTACCCAACAATCCCTTCGCCGCTAATCCTGATATAAATCTTCCTAATATTTCCCAACCGCCCTTACCAAATAACAATTATAGCTCGACCTTACCGACTCAAATTCCCCTGCCTCCTTTACCTGCCCTACCTTCCTATCCTCCTAATTTACCCCCTCTATCTTCTTATAACAATCTTAATAATCTCCCCATCAGTCGATCTCCTGTTTCTTTGCCGCCTTTACGGTCTTCTTCTAGATCTTCTACAAGGCCATCTTTACCGTCTTTACCAGATACCCAATCCTACTTTCGTTCAGTAGAAGGTAATGCTACACCTCGTCCTAATTTTGGAACACTTCCTCCTTCTAGAGGTACGGGTTTTATTACAACAGCTCCACAAAATGGAATAGGAATACCTCAACCAGAATTACAAGCAGATGGGCAGGAAACGACTTCAGAACAGGCAATGCGTAACGATCTTGCTTGGCGAGCTAAACAGGCAAATCAGCAAGATGCAACCAGTAATAATATTGGAGTTGTTACTTTAGCAGGAGCTTATCCTCGTTTAGCTTGTCGGACTAAAGCAGAAGCAAGAGTGGTTTATAATATCGATCCTTCGGGAGAAAGTACGCCGATCCAAACTTCTCGTTATTCTATTTTTAATGAATTAGCCCGACAGTCTTTTCAGTCTCAACGCTTTAATCAACCCACTAGAGTAATCGTAGATTTTAAATATGATGCCAAGGCTTGTGCTTCGGCAATCGGCATTCCCAACTCACCAACTGAAACGCCTCCTCGTTTACCTTCTTTAACTGGCAATCCTGTAGAAACAGTTTCTCCTGTTAATGATCCAACTCGTAATATTCAACAATTGCCGCCATTAATTCCTGGTTCTAATCTTCCTTCTGGTGCAATAGAAGAAAATACAATACAAAATACTCCTTCTGTTACTCCAACTCGCTTTCCTTCGCATTCTCCTATATCTACTCCTACTCAAATTTTAACTCTTCCAAGTTCTAATTCAGTTCCTGCTTCTGTGATTAAAACTTCTCCTACTGTTGCACCAACAACTCCGATAAATTCAACAGAATATGGGCCATCTCCTTTGGGAACTAAAAATTCTCCTACTGAATTAAAGTCAGACGAAAAGCCAGAAGTTAAACCAACAACTGAGAACGAGGCTCCCACACAAACCAATAGCGCAACACCGATTAAACCTCAGCCTGACGTTACAAATTCGCCTGCGACTGTCAAGAATCAGCCAGAAACTAAGCGATCGCGTTTACAACAAATGTTCAATAAAAATGATGCGTTTGTTAAACCGATTACGCCGCCATCTGAGATTAATAAGCCGATGATTGGGCCACCTGCCCCCACTAACCAGAACAATCCTAAGCCGTCTCTACAAAATAATAATTAGACCTAACTTTGTTTAACAAAAAATTGAGTTAAATTAATGAGAAAAATCTACTTTTTGTTGCCTGGAACTACCAGCTTATTTGCTTGCGGAGGCTTGTGGGCAGAATTAAAAATACTAAAACTCGCTCAACAACTTTGTCAGGCGGAAGTAGTTACCTATCGTCAACGTGAAAAAGATCATTTATGGTTAGATGATTTGTTAAAAATTGAGGATTCTTGTCATGTTTTAAAAGACGTAATTTTTGTGATGTGTTGGGGGTTTGATGTGGCAAGATTAGCTACTAAATTAAAATCTTTTAATATTGTTTATCATGCTCATAGTTCAGGTTATAGCTTTAATTTACCTTCTTCTATACCGATTATTACAGTGAGTCGAAATACTCTTGGTTATTGGGGACAGCGATCGCCACATTCGTTAATTTATTATTTGCCAAATGAAATTTCTAATAAGTTTCAAAATCAAAAATGCGATCGCGATATTGACGTATTAGTCCAAGCCAGAAAATCTTCTAGTTATTTAATAAAACAGTTAATTCCAGCCTTGCAAAAACAGTGTCATGTCGAAGTTGTAAATGGCTATGTGGAAGACTTAGCAACCTTATTTAATCGTGCCAGGGTTTATCTTTACGATTCAGCAGAATATTGGGCGACACAAAATGTAAGTGAAGGATTTGGACTGCAACCAATGGAAGCGTTGGCTTGTGGCTGTCAAGTTTTTTCTAGTGTTAATCATGGTTTATCAGATTATTTAGATCCTGGTTTTAACTGTTATAAAATTGCGGGTTATTCTACAGGATTTGATGTTCAGCGCATTCTTAAAGCAGTTCAATTAGATAATTTTGATCAGAAAAAATTGTCTTTATCTCCTCACCTATTGGCAGAATATCGTTCAGAAAATATTATTTCGCGCTTACAAATCATTTTAGAAGAATTAAACGAGTTTTTTGATTATAAACAATCCTACTCAAGTGATATTCAAGATTTAAATTACTGGCAAATAACTAAATTGCGATCGCAAAAATTACTAACTAAATTTACAAAATATTTACCATTTCGCGATCG
>JANNLO010000226.1:0-1969 GCA_031396835.1 Snowella sp. SOY_38_metabat_116 | reverse complement strand
TACGGGCATCGTTTTTCAGGCAGTGAGTTTTAGAGACAATCAATCCCATATTTTGGGTCAAGGTGGCCGCTACGACCAGTTGTTGGGACTTTATCATCCTCAGAAAAAGTCCTTGCCTGGTATTGGTTTTTCTCTCAATATTGAAGATTTATTCGCTTGTTTATTGCCCACAGATCATTTACCCAAAACAACGCCGCCCATTGATTGTTTGGTTATTGCTCTAAGTCCTGAAAACCAAGCTCAAGCTTTTCGTTATGCCCAATCTTTACGTCATTCTCAACCCAATTTACGAGTTGAATTAGAATTAGGCGATCGCGCCCCAGCAGAAATTCAAGACTATGCCAAAAATCTTCAAATCAAAAAACTAGCTTGGATTGGAACAGAAGCAGAGGTAAAAATTGAAATACTCAGTGACTAAGAAGAAATTCGAGGTAAAAACCCATGGTAAAAATTGTTAGTCGTATTTCGTTGGGAATCCAGCCCGTCTATGACATTGGAGTTGCCCAAGATCATAACTTTGTCCTTGCTGACGGATTGATTGCTGCTAATTGTTTTAATAAATCTCACTCAACGGCTTATGCCTATGTCACCTATCAAACTGCTTATTTAAAAGCCAATTATCCTGTTGAATACATGGCGGCTCTTTTAACTGCGAGTAGTGATAACCAAGAAAAGGTGGAAAGATATCGGGAAAATTGCCAAAAAATGGGTATAAATGTAGAACCTCCCGACATTAATCGTTCCCATAAAGATTTTGCCCCAATCGGCGATCGCATTCTTTTTGGTTTTTCGGCGGTTCGCAATCTGGGGGAAGGAGCCGTTGAAAATATTCTCAAAGCTAGAGCAGAAGGAAAATTTACTTCCCTGGCAGATTTTTGTTTGCGAGTGGATCTGCGAGTTGCTAATCGTCGGGCTTTGGAAACCTTGATTTTTTGTGGAGCTTTTGATGGCATTCAACTCAATCGAAATCAGCTTTTACATGATCTAGATTTAGTGATTAGTTGGGCCCAAACACGAGCGAAAGAGAAAGAAACTGGACAAATGAATTTATTTGATCTTGTGGGAGCAGAAGACAATTCTCTGCCGTCAAAATCGACTCAAGCATCTGAATTTGAACAGATTCCAGCAGCTTCTCCTGTGCCGAACTTTTCGTTGCAAGAAAAATTAAAGTTAGAAAAAGAACATTTAGGTTTCTATGTGTCGGAACATCCCCTCAAATCAATTCAAAAAAGTGCTCAAATCCTCTCTCCGATCAATCTCAGTGATTTAGATAGTCAAAAATCTCGAAAATTAGTCAGTGCCGTTGTGACTGTAGTTGCTATGAGAAAAATCATGACAAAAAAGGGAACTCCGATGGCTTTTGTGACCCTTGAAGATGTTTCTGGTCAAGCTGATGGCGTGGTTTTTCCTGATAATTATGAAAAGTTGCAAGCCAATTTAATAGAAGGAAATCATCTCATTCTTTGGGGTAAAACTGATAAACGCGATGATAAAGTCCAACTCATTATTGAAGCAGTCGAACCAATTGAAACAGTTAAAATGGTGATGATTAATCTTAATCCCCAACAGGCAATTAATCCTTCATCTCAAAGTAATTTAAAAAGTATTTTACAAGAACAATCTGGGGATAAAAATCAGGCAAATGTTCCTGTTGTTGCGATTATTGGTCAAGGAAATCAGCGACAATTTATTCGTTTAGGACAAAATTATTGGGTACAAAATGAAAGTAATGCCGTTCAAGCCCTTTATCAAGCTGGTTTTGACGCTTATACTCAATCTTTATTATCCCAAACCTAGTAATAAGTGAAATAAAATTTTTGATCTTCAGTTTCTGCGATCGCCTTCAAGAGTGAGCCAAGTTTTTCTATAGTAAATTTAGCAGGTTATTTAAGACAAAAAATAATATTGCCGAGAAGAGGAACCAAGAAACTGCAAAATCAAATTTTGTTTATGCGTGAGTGTAATAGAA
>JANNLO010000203.1:0-7648 GCA_031396835.1 Snowella sp. SOY_38_metabat_116 | reverse complement strand
GCTCAATATCGAGAGAAAAAATATCCAATAGGTTCAGGAGTAACGGAAGCGGCCTGTAAGACATTAGTAAAACAACGATTATGCTGTTCAGGGATGCGATGGAAAGAAAAAGGAGCAGGAATTATTTTGAGCCTACGGGCTTTGGTGTTGACGAAGGAAAGATGGAGTCAATTTTGGGCAAAACTTGATCATACCTTCTTTTATCAAATAGAGGTCATACCCTTTTTAGGATGCTTTTTTTGTTGTTTAAGTTGTCTCATCATCTCCGAATTTATAAAAAGTTCTTTGATTACAAATAATTATTCACTACGTAAAGCGACGATCGCATCTAATTTTGCCGCATTCTGAGCAGGAACAACCCCAGCAATTAACCCGACACCAACAGACATTCCCAAGCTAGCAACAATCGAAAAAGGAGAAATAACAAAAGGAATTTTCATGACTTGAGTACCGCCTAAAGCAATCATAATACCGAAAACAATACCAATAGTTCCGCCAACACTTGAAACAACAACAGCTTCTGCTAAAAATTGAGTTAAAATTGCGGCATAAGTTGCCCCTAAGGCTTTACGTAAGCCGATTTCTTTTGTTCTTTCTACTACAGAAACTAACATAATATTAGCAATTCCAATTCCACCGACGACCAAAGATATGCCCGCGATCGCAACAATCATAACCGTAAAAAGACTAATCACACTCGTAAAAGTATTAACTACATCCGTCTGATTAATAATTCGGAAATCATCTAACAAAGGAGGATAAATATTATGACGAAGACGCAATAAATTAGTTACTTGAAATTGAGCTGCGTTCATTTGAGAATTGTCTTTAGCCGCCACCCAAAAACCTGAAATAGCAACCCCAGAAACCGCATTATTTCCGACAATTCGACTGGACATATTACTCAGAGGAATAAAAACGCGATCATCTTGATCTGTTGGGCCTACTGCACCTTTAGCTGGCATAATTCCAATCACTTTATAAAGTTGATTTTGAATACGAATCTCAGCCCCAATTGCCGATTGTTTCCCAAATAATTGATCTCTAACTTTGGTTCCTAAAATCGCAACAGGTTGAGCATTATCTAAATCAGCTTGCGTAAAAAATTGCCCTTCCTGGGGATAAGTATCTTTGACATCGGCATAATTTAAATCTGTTCCTAATACGGTGGTGGCAACATTTTGACCGTTATAAACAACTTGAATATTTCCTCTTTGTAAAAAAGCGGTAACTTTTCGGGCGGCACTCACTTGTCGGGCTGCCGCTTGGGCATCATCTAAGGTTAATGTGGAGGCTGATCCACCGCCTTGACTAATTCCTCCACTACTCGCTGCTCCTGCCAACACTAAAAGCACATCTGACCCTAAAGATTGAATTTGTTGTTCTGTTGCTTTTTTAACTCCCTGTCCCAAGGAAGTAACTGCGACAACTGAGCTAATACCAATAATCATTCCCAACATCGTTAAGCCCGTCCGTAATTTATTATTCCAAAGGGAACTTACTGCCATTGTTAAAACTTCAGTGATTAAAGAACTATTAACAAGTGGATCTGGTAAAGATTCTACTTTTTTTTTATTCATGATAATTTGATTTTTTAGGCAACTAAAATAATTGTTTGAAGTTTATTTTTAAAGCTATTAATTATTAACTTATTAACTTATTAACGTCCTCCTACGCCTGGCATTTGGGGTGAACCTGGAACTCTTGATTTTGGTCGTTTACCTTCAGGAAAGGTAATAAATACCTGCTCTTTTTCCTGTAAACCTGATCGCACTTCTGTTTTATCATTCACTGTTATTCCTGTTGTAATTAGTACAAATTCGGGACTGCCCTTTTTCCAAAGATAAACCCCAGTTCCTTCCTCTTCTCGCACGATCGCCACAGTGGGAACAACTAAAACATTATTTAATTTACCAGCTTCAAATTCCACCCGCACATTCATTCCTGCCCTTAATGATTTCTGAGCATCATCCAAAATAGCAACTTTTACTTCAAAGCTAGTAACATTTTGCTGAACAATAGATTGAGGTGCAATTTGCGTCACTTGACCTTTAAACATTTTGCCTGGATAAGCATCAGCTTTGATAGTCGTTTGTTGCCCTAAACGCATTTGCGCAATATTACTTTCTGAAACATTAGTCACAACCTGATTTTGAGAAGCTAAAGAAAGAATGGAAGAAGATGTGGCAGAAGAAACCGAACTGCCTGCCGTTGTAGGTGCAACAAAAGCTCCTGGATCAGCATATTTACGAGTGATAATTCCTGCAAATGGAGCGCGAATTTCCATATCCTGAATCTGAATTTGAACTGTTTTCAAACTACCTTTTGCAGCCATCACTTGAGCTTGGGCTTGATTAATTTCTTCCACACGAGAACCCGCTTTAACCAAAGAGAAGGCAGCTTGTTTTTGTTCAACAACGGCGATCGCTTGCTGAATATCTTCTGTGCGAGGGCCAATTTGTTGCAAATTTAACGCTTGTTGAGCTTCTCTGACCTGGGCTTGGGCAATTTCACGTTGGGCGCGGGAATTTTCCCAATCTCTAGCGGAAATGGCTCCCTGCTGGTAAAGTTGTTGATTTTGCCGAAAAACAATTTCTGCTTGACGTTGATTGCTAACCGCACTGTCATATCTGGCTTTAGATTGGGAAATATCCTGAACACGATTCCCTGCTTTGATGCGTTGTAAACTAGCTTGGGCTTGGGCTAATTCAGCTTGGGCTTGGGCTATGTCTTGGGGACGATTCCCTGCTTTGAGTTTTTGTAAATTGGCTTCGGCTTCGGATAATTGTCCTTGATTTTGCAACAGTTGACCTTGTAAATTAGAATCATCCATTTTCGCTAAAAGCTGGCCTTTTTCAACGCGATCACCTTCTTTAACCCATAAACTTTTGAGAATTCCAGAGGTTTTCGGACTGACATTAATCGACATTTTGGGCTGAATTGTGCCATTAGCCGTGACCGTGACCGTTAAATTTTCCCGTGTAACAGCGATCGTATCTTTTTGCTGTTTAGCTTTAATTTGCGGCAAAGTCACAGTCTGCCGATAAATCTCGAAACCGCCCCATCCCAAAAGCAACAAGAAAACAAGAGCAGCTAACCATTTACTGGCATTAAGAAGAGGAGAAGTCTTTTTTTTTGAAGATTCGCTCTTTTTTGTGAGAACATTAACCATGTAAATTAACCCTATGAATAATCGAGCAGATCTTTAAGCTTTCTCTTCAATTAGTCTAATTAATTTAGACATAAATGGGGAGAATAAAGTTCAATTGACAATGATGGAGAGCAAATCTGCTTTTTGAGTTTGTGAGCTTTTCGATCGCGCCCGAAGAGAATTTTTTAAGCCATCAAAGTAATGCTAAGATTAGTCAAAAATTGATCCCTATTTTAAAATTAACTACCATGTTCTGCCCCTACGCTTGTGGGTTTGCCAATGAATACCAATCCTAATAACTTGCTGCCTTCCAATCCTACACCTCCTAGTGAACAAGAACCTCTGAAGATAGCCAATTCTTCGCTTCATCAACGCTTATTGGGACGAATTAAGGATACAGCCGAACGATATCCTCTTCAATTCTGGGCTTTGATACTAATCCTGATTTCTAGTGGAGTTGGTTTTGGCGCGACAACTTTGTTATTAAAATTACCTAAAACTCCCCAGTGTTCTAGGGTTTTTTGGCCTATTGCTTCTGCTTCGATGCGGCTCTACTGTGCTCAGTTATCAGCAGAAGAACATACCGTAGATAGTTTACTTAGAGCAATTGAATTAGTTGCTTCTCTACCGAAAGATCATCCACTTTATACAGAAGTAAACCGTAATATTGAAGATTGGGCAACAGAAATTTTAAATTTAGCAGAAGAAGAGTTTGAAGCAGGTAAGTTAGAGGGAGCGATAAAAACAGTGAAGCGTATTCCTGATAATGTACAAGCTTATAAACTCGTAGAAGAACGTATTACTTATTGGCAAAAAACTTGGAAGAAAGGAGAAGAAATTTTTGCAGCCGTTGAAACTAATTTACGTAAAGCTTGGTGGAATGAAGCCTTTCGAGAAGCGGTAAAACTACTTAATGTAGAGAATAATTATTGGGCAACGACTAAATACGATGAAACCATTAAAAATATTCAAATAGCTCAAGAAGAAAGCCGAAAACTAGATACAGCATTTAAGATTTTTCGTCGCGGTGGTATTGATAATTGGATACAAGCAATGTTAGAAGCGGCTAAAGTTCCTTCTACAAGTTATGCTTACGAAGAAGGACAAAGATTAATTACGAAAGCCAAAGATAAAATTAATGAGACTATTCACAAACTCATTGATGATAAGGATTGGCAAACTTTAGCTAGTACGGTAGAGCGTCTACCAGAAAATATTTTTCCCGCCGAAGAAATTAATGAATGGCAAATATTAGCGAGTGCAGGAACCGATGCTCAGATAGGAACATTAGAGAGTTTACAGTCAGCTATTACTAATGCAGAACGAGTTACAGATCAAGCTCGTCCACTTTACTTAACAGCCCAAGAATTGATTGCTATTTGGAAAAGAGAAGTAGAAGATCTGATTCAATTAGCTCAAGCACGACAAACGGCTGAACCAGGTACGATTGATGCTCTCAATGCCGCGATCGCCCAAGCTCAACAAATTGCTAATACAAATAATCGCTATCGAGAAGCTCAGCAAGATATTGCAAATTGGACGAAACAAGTACAAGTAACAGAAGATAGTCCAATTTTAAATAAAGCTAAAGAGTTAGCCGTTTCTGGAAATGTTGTAGATCTTCAACAAGCGATTAGTCAAGCGAATCTGATTAAACGCGATCGCGCTCTTTATTCTGAAGCACGCAAAGAAATTCAAGGCTGGCGAAACACAGTAGAAACCCAAGAAGATCAACCTCTTCTCGATCAAGCGATCGCCCTGGGCAATACCCAAGATTATCAATCTGCCATTAGTACCGCATCTCAAATTCGCTCAGGTCGAGCCTTATCTTCAGAAGCTAGGAAAAAAATTGGCCGTTGGCAATCAGAAATTCAATCCCAAAAAAACTTACAAAAAGCCTATTCTCTCGCCGCCAATCGAACGCCCGAATCTCTCAATAGTGCCATTAGATTAGTGAATCAAATTCCTTCTGATACTGAAGCAGGATCGCAACGTAGCCAAGCATTAAGTACCTGGAGTTATCAATTATTATCAATGGCCCAAGAAAAAGCCAGTGTCTCTTCTTTTTCAGAAGCAATTCGGATTGCTCGTTTAATTCCTAAAGATAGTGCTGCCTATAATACAGCGAAAGATTTGATCACGGATTGGCAACGTTTATTAGCTCCTCCTCCCGACCCAGTTCTCCCTGCTGAGCCAGTAATTGAAAGTCCTCCTGTGAATGAAACTAATCCTCTTTCTACGCCCTAGTCTGATGACAATATTTGTAGATAATTAATATTAACTATTATGACTATTTTTACAAATTTTCTTACTTCCTTAATTCTCGCTGCTGGATTAGCAATTCTGGCAATTTTTACCATTCAAAATGTTACGCTAACCTCTTTAAAATTCTTCTTTTTAGAGTCTATTCAATTACCAATTAGTGTCTTACTCGCATTTTGCTTTGGCATTGGTTTATTATTCGGTGCTTTAATGCCTCTTTTCTGGCAAGGTAAACCCAAAAAGCGATCGCCCGAAGAGCCGACACGCAATGGGCGTTTTGATGATCTAGAAGAAGAATTTGACTTTTAATTTTTAATATAAATAAAAAAAATCTCTCTGAATTTTGTCCAAAGAGATTGCTAATATTATTGAGAAATGAGTAGAATTTAACGCGCTTTTCCAAACAAGCTTTCTGGCTGTTGATAAGCTAAAAAACGATCATTAACAACACTTTTAAACATCTCAAAATCAGACTGCCAATCATTCAAACTCTGCAACACAAGCTGTAAACGTTCCTTAGGCAGATCATTTTCAATCGGATAGTTGAAATTTCCTGCAAAAAGAACAGCTGCGATCGCTGGTTGATCGGGCAATTGCAACATCGCTTGATTAATATTCAAATTCAACTGGCATCTGTCCAACTGATAAAGAAAATTAACTCCTGCCTGAATGGGTGCATTGCCCACATCTTGCCAAGGGCCAGCAGATAAAAGCGTTTTTGTAATATATTGCCTCGCTCCATCAATATTGCCTGGAAAAGGTACTAAATAT
Organism: Snowella sp. SOY_38_metabat_116; assembly: GCA_031396835.1. Classification (GTDB taxonomy): domain Bacteria; phylum Cyanobacteriota; class Cyanobacteriia; order Cyanobacteriales; family Microcystaceae; genus Snowella. The sequence goes on along the minus strand of JANNLO010000203.1, from coordinate 1,464 downwards.
TTAGGACTAATCGTAACGCCTTGATATTCAGCATTAGGTAATTTACTGACATATTGACGCGCCACCTCTGCGACCAAAACCTCTTTAATATCTTTAGCCCCAATCGTTTCCATAAACATAATAGTGCGGGGTTGAGCAACAATTCCCACTCCATTTTTAAACATGACCTGGGAACCACTTGGGTTAAGAACAGGAGGACGAGCCAACTCCCATTCATTCGGAACAATACCACTAAACTTAAGAAACTGTTCGCTTAATAAAGTTGGGTCGAGATCTTTTGCGGCAATAGTTAAAGAAAGCTCTTGAATATCCTGAAGCGGGAGATTGTTTAGATTTGCGCCTTGTTTTGAAGGGGTTGCCACCATAATAATTACTCAAAAAGTTTTATAAACAAAAATTACTACCAGATAGCCGAAATTAAAAAATTTATCACCATCTGGCATTCAATTTTACATTTTAGGAGATTGTGGCCGTTGAACGTTTGCGACGATAGGTTTTCGTAACTTCTGTTTCAGGTTTAACAGGCTTAGCAGAAACACCACTCAAGTTAGGGCTGGCAATGATGGGAGAAGTCGTCATTGAAGGCACTGGGCTGGGTAAAGACTGGGAAAAAGAAGGCGTTTCGGTCTGTAAAAGGAAAACTACCAAAGGACTACTTTGTAATTCCCGCTTAACCAAACGTTGCAAAGTTCCTTCCAATTCTTGCCGAATACGTTCCCAATCCATCTTATTTTTACCATTACTGGCTAAAATAAACTCTTTCCAACGTTCTACCAAAAATCGCTCAATATTACGAACAATTAATTGGTGGAAAAGCGTCCGCTCGACTGTCATAACAACACCACGCAGGTGAACTTCAGGTTGAGCAAGTAATTTTCCATCATGGTCAATCGCTGCTGCAATCGTCACCACACCATCTTCTGCCAGTTTTTGTCGTTCTAGCATAATATGCTCATGAACAATCCCCGCTTGATCCACTAATTCAATGCCCGCCTTGACTTTTCCAGCGACCTGAATTCGCTCAGGAGAAACTTCAACAATATCGCCATTGTCAATAATAAGAATATTTTCAGCAGGAATCCCCATTGCTTGGGCCATTTGGGAGTGTTTCACCAACATTCGGTGTTCTCCATGGACAGGCATAAATAATTTCGGTTTCGTCAAGGCCAGCATCAATTTATGATCTTCCTGGGAACCGTGACCCGAAACATGAATACCTTTATCTTTTCCATAGACGACGTGCGCTCCCTGGATCATCAGTCGGTCAATGGTGTTAACAACTGCGATCGTATTACCAGGAATCGGGTTGGCAGAGAAAATTACCGTATCTCCTTCACGAATCTTGATTTGGGGATGTTCTCCCTTAGAAATTCGAGTCATTGCTGATAACGGTTCGCCTTGAGAGCCTGTCGTCAAAATCAGAATTTGGTCATCGGGTAAATTACGAGACGCTTTCAGTGGCAC
>JANNLO010000182.1:0-3297 GCA_031396835.1 Snowella sp. SOY_38_metabat_116 | reverse complement strand
GTTTCATTATCAACATATTGAAGGTCATCCTGGGCTGAGGATGGGAACAACCAATTATGCTCGTGAAATGGGAATTCTTACCCATAAAGCCTTAGAAAAAGAGATTACAACCCTTGAGGAACTGCAACGTTATGATCCTTCGCTTCCTTGGGATAAAGTTCAAGAATCTCTACAGTTAGCAGAAATTTTTCGGCGATCGCTTACGTATGAGTCAGTTCAAAAAGGAAATTGGGAATTTTCGTTACAATTTCAACAATCAAGCCTAATTTTTAACGGTAAAGCCGACCTAGTTGGGACAGATTTTGTCTTAGATATTAAGACCGAGCAAGAATGCAATCCCCATGAACACCGTTTCCAACTCTGGGCTTATGCAACTACTACTCAAAAGTCCCAAGCTCATATTGCTTATCTTCGCCATAATTTACTCCATACTTTTTCTTCTACGAATTTACAATCTATTACCCAAGAAGCTGATGAATTGATCCAAAAAATTCGCGATCGCATTTTTGAAGCTACACCTTCGGAAGCTGCCTGTAGGATTTGTCCTTATTCCACTTTTTGTGAGGAAATATTGTTTTAGACTTGGAATAAGTTAGAATGTAAGAATTAGTTTTTTGCAAGATAAAGGGATAAGAGTGCGATCATCCTTAAAATTTTTATTAGGGTAGTAATTGAATACTATTCATGAGTTTGTTGAGATAATAGGAATCTTTAGTCTTATCGGAATCTTTAGTCATAAAAAATACATTTCTTTTTTCAAGTTCTTCCTGAGTGTTATCCCATTTCAGTTGAGGATAGGGTGTCCAGGAAAGAATATAACTATTAAGTGTTATATCAGAATCATTAAGACGACGTTCAATAAACTTTATTTGTTGATAAAATTTTATTTTTTCGCTACCTGAACCTTCGTTCATTAAGCCATGCGGTTCAATAAAATTAATAGATTGTTTTTCTTTTTGTATAAACCAAAGAATAAAATCAGGGTGAAAATTACCTGCTTCAAAAAAACCAATGCCTTTGCCTTTACTTAGATTTCTGAGTAGGTATAATTCAGTTTCTTGACTTTGCAATTCGTTCAAGTTGTCTTCACACCAGGCTCTTAAATCTGTAACAAACTGGTATTCGCTCTGATTAAGGCTGACGGGCGCGATCGCCATTTTGCCATTGGTACGAATATGTAGAAGAGGCGAGAAGAGATGTTGAGCGAGATGACAGGCGGCCAAATCCCCCGATGTAGAAATAGTTAGATTATTAGCTCTAACTAAAGTCTTGATTGCTTGAATACCAGCAATAAGTTGGGTTTCGTGGGAGTCAATTTTTATACTGTAGAATTCATCTTTTGGGATATTGTCATCTTCAAAGGTTAGCGGTTTTAATTCTAAGCGGGGTTCAAAGTATTCTCGTTTACGGTAATTATAAAGTCTATCAATATAACGTTTTAGCAGTGCTGTTGTAATTTGTTGCCACAGGAAAAGATTTTCAAAATTATCAAGAGCATGACGATTTTCGGGTAAATAAAGGTTGTACCAATCGCTTCTTTGCAGAATTTTCTGGATTGCTCCTTTGGAAATATTGAAATTATGCCAACTGCGCTCTCTTTTGAAACGCTCCAATTCAAAATAAAGAGCATCATAATCGAGTAGGGCTAAATGTTCTGGGGTAAGAGAAGCGGTGGACTTTTCGCGAGTGGTATTGTTTTGTTGATGGGATTGAACGGTTTGAATGCGGGGATACCAATCCAATTCGAGGGGATTACTCAGCAAATAAGCAGGGGGATTTTCCCATAGGCTCGGAATCGGAGCATCGGTTTTAAAATTATACTCATTGCCGTCTTTTCCTTTTCGTTTAGCCCGTATCATTTTTAGGTTTTTATCTAGTCCATCATTAAAGGTAAGGGGAATAGAAATAACGGTTTTTTGTTCATTGCCTGGTAGTCCTTCTTCTTTGAGAAAGTCTCGAAATTTCTCCATAAAGTCTGCTTCGATGCCAAAAATATTCAAGGTTTCTAATTCACTGAGCCATTGGGGAGAATTAATTCCATTCAGGCTAGTACAGCGTTTTAGATTTTTTTCGTAACCCTTGAGTCTCACGCCTCGGCCAAAGAGCTGAATAATTTGAGAGCCTTCGCTTTTGCCAACGTGCATTAAGCCCATTGTACTGACGCGCCAACAGTCCCAACCTTCAACAAATTTCTTAGAACCAATCAGTAAATTAACAGGCGATCGCGAATCTTTGACGGCGGCAAATAGGGCTTCACTAAAATCACTATCTTCCACACTGAGAGGGGTTTCATCCTGGGTGGCCACAGAAACTAGATGGTCACATAATCCTTTGGCATCTCCCACATTAATTAAACCAAAGGGAGTTTCTGAAGTACCGACGCTGAGGGCAATTTCTCCCGATTCTCCCTTAATACGTTTGAGGACTAACTGACCGCCAGAACTATGATTAAAGAGACGAAAAAGAATATCTTGATAGAGGGTTTCAATAGTTTCTCCCTGATTGAGAAGCGTCGCTAAATAGGTAAAAGCCTCGGCAAAAATGTCGTTACCAGTCTGATCGAGTAGGCCAGTATCTTGTCCTGTTCCCGTTAGAATTTCCTGAATTTGACGTTTGGTTTGCTGGGTGTTTGTAAGAAAATTTGCAATAAATTGGATAATTTGGGCGATGTCGGTGGCAACGATTTTTTCATCAGCAGTGTTACCTTTAGGGGAAGAGACAGAATTTCCCACAAAGACCCACAATGGTTTTTCGGGATTAAAAGCGGTTAAGGTATGGCGATTTTCTTGATAAATTCGGAGTTGTTGATAAAATTTGAGCAGGCAAGCAATGAGGTAAAGGGTTTTGGGTTGGCTAACGATTTCTGAGGAGGCGGGTAAATTTAAAATTTGATAATCTTTACCGAAACCATCTCCATAGAACCAACGATAGGCATAGTCAAAAAGAATGGTTTTAGCGTAATTATTTTCAATTTCACTACTCCCTGAAGCCGCGATCGCCTGTTCAAAGGTTGCAGAATATTCAAAGGTAAAGCCATTAGCACTCAGTTGAGTTCTGCGTTTAAACCAGACCCCTTCTTCTTTACCACTCATACCCCGATGTCCTTCATCCACTAATAATAAATTGCGATCGCCGAAGGAATTAGTCGCTTTAGTTTTGTCTCCTTCTTTTTCGCCTAATTTAGTAATTTCGAGAATATTAAAAGCCAGTCCTTTATACTTAAATAAAGAGCCATAATCCGCATAGATTCCACTTGCAGCAAAGGCAAGGCGGTGTTGATCACTGAGAGATTCACTG
>JANNLO010000136.1:0-22585 GCA_031396835.1 Snowella sp. SOY_38_metabat_116 | reverse complement strand
AAAAATGTCCGAACCCTGCACTTCTAAAAACGGGTGGGCAGCAACACTAATCTTTAAATATAAATCCCCTCCATTTACTCCTTGTTCTTTTAACCGAATCCTTTGTCCATCGATCATTGCTGTTGGCATTTCCACTTCCAGCGATCGCCCATCTTCTAAACGAATTCGTTCCCGTCCACCCCGATAAGCTTTTTCTAAAGAAATGGTTAACTTTGCCTCTACATCTCTCGGAGATTGGCGATTTGGCCCAACAACCTTCGCTCGTTTTGTAGTTTGTGGGGTAAAGTCTTGCCAAGATTCTGCTGCTTGTCGAGGAGTTTTACTATTTCCATTACGAGTAGCCGATTGACCCTTGCGCTTACCAAAAAGTAGCCCATCATAATCCGCTCGTGTCACTTCATCCGAGAGAATATCATAAGCCTCATTAATATCCTTAAACTTTTCTTCTGCTAACTTGTTATTAGGATTAACATCAGGATGATATAGTCGAGCTAACTTGCGAAAAGTCTTCTTGATCTCCTCATTACTCGCATCCCTAGGAACACCCAAAATTTGATAATAATTACGCACTTGTTGCATAGAAGTTTAAAGAGGATAAGAATTTATAATACTCGAAATCATGTCACAATAACCTTAGAACCAATCATCATCCTCATCATCATCCCAATTATTTTCTCTTTGAAGATTACGAGCCTGTCCTTGATCACCATTGCGGCTTTTATCCCAGTTTTTACCACCATTACTACTTGGGCGTTGACGACGAGAATTATCTGAACGAGTGTAATCATATTCTTCTTTTTCTCCTCTTTCTGGGTAATTGTCATAATTATCGTAATTACTATAGCGTGGAGTGCGACTGTTTGCTGCTTCAGAAGATTGAGGCGATCGCGTAGAATAATTGTCTCTTACTGTTGGAGAAACTGGGGATCGATAAGAAGCTCCTCGATTTTCATTTCTAGCAGGACGAACATCTTCTCGATAACTCGAACGGCTATTACCATAAAGTTCTTCGTCATTATCGTCCCCCGTAAACGTCTTACGAATCGCACTAAAAAAGCCCTCATCTTCCTCTTCATATTGCAGACGAACTTCTCGATTTAATTCATACAAAACATCTTGAAGATCCACTTGAGCGCGGTCTAAACGACGTTCATCTTCTTTCCCTAAGGCATCCAAAATTTCTGCTGATAAAGCCTCCACCTGACGACGATAAGAAACCGTAAAAGCACTGCCAAAATCTAGTGTTACTTCCTTCAATCGCCGTTGTGCCTGATCCGTTAAAGCCTTAGCCTTATTGCGCTTCTCAATTCGTTCTCGTCGTTCCCGATCTTCTTCTGCAAATTCATCTGCTTCTTGAATCATACGGTTAACTTCAAACTCACTCAATGTTGAAGCTCCTTGAACAGTAATAGTTTGCTCTCGGCCCGTTGTTTTATCCCTCGCCGTCACCTGTAAAATCCCATTCGCATCAATATCAAAAGAAACTTGAACTTGCGGCAATCCTCTTGGTGCAGGTGGAATTCCCGTCAACTTAAACCGTCCTAATGATTTATTATCCGCCGCCATCTCCCGTTCTCCTTGAAGAACATGAATCTCAACCATCGTTTGATTATTTTCTCCTGTCGAAAAAACATCCGACTTACGCACAGGAATCGTCGTATTACGAGGCAGTAATTTCTTCATCACACCGCCAATGGTTTCCAATCCCAAAGAAAGCGGAGCCACATCCAACAACAAAATATCCTTGACTTCCCCGCCCATAATTGCCGCCTGAATCGCCGCCCCGATCGCCACTACTTCATCAGGATTAACATTCTCATTAGGTTCCTTGTCAATAAAACTGCGTACCAATTGCCTGATCATCGGCATTCTGGTACCGCCGCCAACCAAAACAACTTCATTAATTTGAACAGGACTCATACCCGCATCCGACAACGCTCGTTTCAAAGGACGACGCAATCGACTCACCAAATCTCCGCACAGATCCTCAAACTCAGGACGAGTTAGTTTTGTTTCCAGATGTTTTGGCCCCTCTGCTTCGGTTGCTGTAATAAACGGTAAATTAATATCTGTCACCGTCACTCCCGACAACTCGATTTTGGCTTTTTCTGCTGCTTCAGTGAGTCGTTGCAAAGCCTGACGATCTTCCCTTAAATCAATTTTTTCTTGTTCTAAAAACTTTTCAGCTAACCAATTAACAATGCGTTTATCAAAATCATTTCCTCCCAACTGAGTATCGCCACTCGTCGCCTTCACTTCAAAAATGCCATCTCCCACTTCTAGCACCGACACATCAAAAGTGCCTCCACCCAAATCAAACACCAAAATTTTCTGACTTCTGCGTTGCTCCAATCCATAGGCCAAAGCGGCGGCTGTGGGTTCATTGATAATTCGCAATACTTCTAAACCCGCAATTTTTCCTGCATCTCTAGTGGCTTGACGTTGGGAATCATTAAAATAAGCGGGAACGGTGATTACTGCTCCTGTTACTTTTTCTCCCAAATAACGACTCGCTTCTTCCGCCAATTTCCGCAGAATCATCGCCGAAATTTCTTCAGGGGCGAAATCTTTTTTCAGACGGGGACATTTAATTTTAATATTGTCGTTTTCATCTCGACGAATAGTGTAAGGTACTTTTTTTGACTCAGTAGTTAGTTCAGCATAACGGCGGCCCATGAAGCGTTTAACTGCATAAAAAGTATTTTGGGGATTCAAAACCGTTTGTCGCCGCGCCATTTGACCCGCCACAAATTCGCCCTCTTTATTAAAACCCACCACTGAGGGAGTTGTTCGCATTCCTTCTGAATTGGCGATAACGACGGGTTTTCCACCTTCCATCACTGCCACTACCGAATTGGTTGTTCCCAAGTCAATGCCGACTACTTTTCCCATGTGTGTTCGTTTCTCCAGTTACTCCAAAAAAAGGGTCAGTTTGTTAGTCCCTTATCTCATTATCATTATAGGGTGTGTCCATTCTATCGGATATTTATATTGAGATTAGTCGATTTATTTTTTGATGATTGGCATGAAAAACTCAGATTAATGCTGATCTGTTTCAACATATTCTCTAAAATTTAATTTATTGTCAAGTTAATTATTAATGATAAAAAATAGAATTAATGTTATTGGTATTGGTTTAGATGGAATAGCTGGATTAATAGAAGAAACTCGTCTTCTGATCCAACAAGCGACAGTTTTAGTTGGTAGCGATCGCCACTTACAATATTTTTCTAATCATCCTGCCGTCAAATTAGTTTTAGGAGATTTTTTAATAATATTTGAAAGTATAAAAAGATATCTTGAACAAGAAGAAACAATTGTTATTTTAGCAAGTGGTGACCCCTTATTTTTTGGATTAGGAAGACTTTTAATTGAAAACTTTCCGCCAGAACAATTATATTTTTATCCCCATTTAAGTTCCGTACAATTAGCTTTTAATCGTCTCAAATTACCTTGGCATGATGCTAGAATCGTCAGTCTTCATGGTCGTTCTTTAGAGTTACTTATTCCTCTATTAAAAAAAGGTATTAATAAAATCGCAATTTTAACAGATTCAGAGAATAATCCCGCCGCGATCGCTCGATTTTATCAAGAATTAGAATTTCCTGTCTCCTACGAATTTTGGATTTGTGAAAATCTAGAAGCAACTAATGAAAAAGTTTATTCTGGCTCTCCAGAAACAATCAGTTTATTAACTAGTAAAGATTTTTCGTTGCTTAATGTTGTTATTTTAATCCGTAAAAATCAATTTAATTTGGTTGACTTAGATTTAGCAAAACTTCCCCTATTTGGTTTACCAGATTCCAGCTTTTATAGTTTTGAAGACCGTCCTGGATTGATTACCAAACGAGAAATTCGCATGATAGTTTTAGGAGAATTATCATTACAATCTCAGCAAATTATCTGGGATATTGGAGCAGGAACGGGTTCGGTTTCCATTGAGATAGCTCGTCTTTGTCCTAATTCTCAGATTTACGCGATCGAAAAAACCGCCATAGGAATTACTTTAATTGAACGAAATTCCCAACGTTTTCAAGTTAATAATGTCTATGCAACTCAAGGAAAAGCTCCCGAAGTTTTAACAGATTTACCAACTCCTGATCGTATTTTTATTGGCGGAACAGGTGGAAATTTAGCTAAGATTTTAACCTTTTGTCAAGAGAGATTAAATAAGCAGGGTAAGATAGTTTTAGCATTAGCAACGATTGAACATATTGCCACTTGTTTAGATTGGTTTAAAGAAAATCAATGGAATTATTCCTTTCAACAAATTCATATTTCTCGCTCTTTACCCACAGGAAACTTAACCCGTCTCAATCCTCTTAATCCTGTTATGATAATTTCCGCATCACCATTTTCAAGTGTTATTAATTCCGATGTTTCCGAAGATTTTATCACTAATTAAACTTCTCTTTCTAGAAAGCTACAGAGAAAGAAAACTATTTTTCAAATATTAGCAATTTGTAGATTTTGCCCGTTTCTGATCTTTGTTTTCTTTACATTAGTTATCTTAATTTCTGTTTAGGATTTTTGGATTTTTATTCTTAAGAAGAATTTTCTATTTCTATAAATAAAAATCACAATCTATCATAATTATTTTCGCTCTAATACATCATTAGAACGGGGAAAACGTTCCATTAATTCCCTAACTTTTTCGGCATGGTAGGAACTGCGGGTCAAGGGAGAAGAAACAACTTGCAAAAAGCCGATGGATTCACCAAAATGTCGCCACGATTCAAATTGTTCAGGAGTCACAAATTCTTGAACGCCTAAATGTTTTTGGGTTGGTTGGAGATATTGTCCCAATGTCAAAATGTCGCAATCCACTGCTCGCAAATCTCCCATTACTTGACGAATTTCGGCATCAGTTTCCCCTAATCCCACCATTAAACCCGATTTTGTATAGGAACTAGGGGCAATTTCACGAGTACGTTTCAATAATTCCAGCGATCGCGCATAATCTCCCTGGGGACGAGTACGGCGATAAAGACGGGGAACGGTTTCGGTATTATGATTCAAAACTTCAGGATTAGCACTGAGAATAATCGCTAAAGCGTCCCAATTTCCGCATAAATCAGGAATAAGAACTTCAATGGTCGTCTTAGGCGAAATTTTACGCGTTTCTTGAATACAGCGCACAAATTGACTCGCACCGCCATCGACCAAATCATCACGATTTACAGAGGTAATCACTACATGATTGAGATTTAACCGTTTAACGGCGATCGCTAATCTTATTGGTTCTGTACTATCTAACGGTTGGGGCTTTTTTTCAAAATCAATATCACAGTAGGGACAAGCACGGGTGCAAGCTGGCCCCATAATCAAAAAAGTCGCCGTTCCTGCCTGAAAACATTCTCCTATATTCGGGCAAGAGGCCTCTTCACAGACAGTATTGAGGGATAAATCTCGTAAAATTTCCTTAACACTGCCCACTCGTTGCCATTGGGGTGCTTTCACTCTCAGCCATTCAGGTTTAACTGTCACTGTTTACTCCTCGTTGATTTTGTTTTTTTGAGCTGATATATTTTTATGGATAAATGATTACTTGATATTTGATGTCATCAATAATAGCCAAAAAAACTATAAATTCTTATCTACAACCAATGAAATTCTGGTACATTATCGCAAATATTTGAACTTAATTCAGCTTTGGCTAATTCCCAAGATATGATTTTTTCATTAGATCTTTTGCTAAATTTCTTTAACGGTTAACATTAGAATAAAATGGGGAACAAATTCAAGATTCCTCGCCAATTAATTAACTCATTTCGTGTTCTAAATTATTATTCTAATTGGGAATTACTGAACAAATCTGTCTATAATAAACAATCAGTTATTAAAAATTTAAAACTCAGGAGAATCGACCAATGAATTATAAGATTTTATTAAAATTAGTAGCAATTCCGACCCTAGTTAGCTCACTATTTGTTATGACTTGTGTTGCTAATCAGGCATCTGCAAAAAAAGTTGAGAAATCTCTTACCCCAGTTTCCTGCGATTTACCTAAAACTCCACTTTTAAAATCTTCTTTAAATCATCAAGTCAACCTCAACCAAGGAATTCTAATTGCGTCATCTGATTTAGACTTTAGTTCTGCAGAAAGTGATGCCGCCGCCACGCTTTTTGGTTGCGATTGTCCTTCCTGTATTAATGCTTTACGTCAGCTACGTTCTCAACCCTCTTTAAGCCAAGGTCAAGGACATTGTTGGTCAACTTTGCAAGAACAGTTTTCTTCTCAAAGTCTCCAAGATGTTTTAAATACATTAGAGACAGAAGAAGCAAAACAGTAGTTAATCCCTAAAAGAAAGATTTTTTTGATTATTTTAGGTTAATAACCATTCTTTTACTCGTTGTAAACTTTTCCAATCAGGTTTACGAGTTAGTCCATCTTCAATGTTGTCTGCCACTGTCTGATAAATTTCTTTATCAAAGGACATAATTTGAGCCGCTAGTTCAACGTGGGGGCGTACACCAGCCGTTTTTGTTTCTAACATGGCGATCGCCAAATTCACTCGTGCTTGAGGATGGGTTTTATCAACTTTAATGCTTTTTTGAGCAGCTTTGAGGGCGGCTTCGGGCTTATCTGTAAGTAAATAAAGCCAGGCTAGACACGACCATACTGTCGGATTTTTGGGAGCTTGCTCACCAATTTCTTTGAATAAAGGAATTAGGCTGGTTGGATCTTCTCCGTTCTCATACCTTTTTAATCCCTGTTCAAACTCAGCTTCAAGGGAGTCGGTCAATTCAATAATTTCGGTCATAGAAAATTTTAGGTATTAATAATTAAATAATTAGGCAAAGTCAATAAATTTTGCCCCTTGTTTAAAATACTCTATTCGGCGATCGCGTTAAACCCCAAAGGATTTTCCACAGCCACAAGTTTGATTGGCATTGGGATTTGTAAATTGAAAACCACCTCCGATCATGGCGTTGCTGTAGTCGAGAACAAGACCATAAAGATAAAGCAAGCTTTTGCGATCGCAGATAATTTTAAATCCATCATAATCGAACATATCATCATGCTCTGTTTTTTGGCTAATATCTTCAAAATCCATCATATAAGACATTCCTGAACAGCCACCTTGACGAACTCCCACCCGTAAACAAAGGTCTTTTCCTTGTTGTTGACGTAACATGAGAACGTGATTTAGGGCTGAATCAGTAAGTTGGATTCCTTTCGACAGGGTTGCAGTGGCTTGGGTCATGGTTCTGTATTTCTCCCGACAGAGTGATTAAAAAACGAAAAACTGCGTTAATTTAGACGAATTAATAGAGTAGAGGCAATCTTTGTTTTTTACTAAACCCTTATATTTTAACGCTTCTAGACTCTAAGCGGAGTTATTTTTTCTCTAAATGAAACTTTGAGTTGGAAAAGTCTAATGGAAAGCTAGAGTTTTTCTGTGTATAATTTATAATCCTGATACAAAAAAATTGAATTTAAGTTTAAATAATGCTTTGGTTTTTCTTCTTCTGATAATATTTGGTTAGTCTCTTTATTCGCACGACCGATTTAGGCGTTCTGAAACCCTTATGCAGGAAGGCTCGATTTTTTATCTTTGACGAGAGTGGGAAAGATTCGTGACACTACCAAGATTTGACTATTTAAATCAGGAAGATAAACATTTTTTACACCACTGAAAAAATGAGTCTTGATTATTTTTTAATTTCAGGAATTATTTATCCAAAATCATTTTTTTAACCCATTTTAGGAAGACTGAACGATTAGCTGGATAAAAAAATTTACGTTAAAGATTTTTTGTTGTTAAGTTTTCAGGCCAGGACATTTATATTATGACTAGTACAATTAAAACCGAACCTTATCAGTCTCTAAAAATTCAATATGAGCGTTTATCTAGCTTAGAAAAAACTATTATACAACTTTTATCAATTGCTTATTCCCCTGTTTCTCGCACGGATTTGGGCACTTGTTTAAACCGTTTAGATTATCGGGATGAAGAAGGTAGAACGTTTACTTCTACAAGCCTCAAACTGATTTTTGATCGACTTACAAAATTAGGATTATTAATTACAGAGCAAGGTAAAGGGATTACTTGTAATAATCATTTGCGGGAAATGCCGTGTCGAGATGCGGTAAAAACTGGACAATTTGAAAAGCTTGTTGGGGCGATCGAAGAAACTTTTCCGATTTCTGAATATGGTATGAATAATCGGCGATCATTCCGTAAAGAAGCTGAATTCATCCGAGAAATTCGTATTGGTATTTATCTTCAAGACCTAGCTTTTATTGGCAAGCAATTTGAGGATTATTATTATAATGCTGGCTCCCGTGTTCTTTTTTTAGATAATATTCTGCTAGAAATGCTGGACAATCCTTGGGATTGGGAGTGGGTAGAGGGTTTAGATCCTAAAATATTTGAACTAGCATTACAAAGTAAACTTTTGCCAGCAGTAGCGAATTTATCGTCAGCAGAAGATTTAATTTTGAGACTTAAGACAGAAGTAATTGAGAACAAGAGTAACTCTCAGCCTTTGGCGATGTTATTAATGGAACAATTTTTGTTGCGGGGTGAGTTAACTCAGATGGAACGATTGCTTCAACAGTTGGGAGTGCAGTGTCCCGATCTCCATCCCAGTAATTCCTTGATCTATCAAGGCAATATTGCTCTGTTAAAAGGAAATTATAGTAAAGCGATCGCCGATTATCGCATAGCTTTAACGAGTGTTAAAAAACTCACCAAAAAGAAAAAAGTCAATCTCCCTAAACTTTCGGGCATATTGTTTGTTTTGAGTTTATTAGGAGAAGGTTCTGCTGAGTGTCGTTTAGAAGCTATTGAATATATCAAGAATGCTTTAGAATCATCAACTGGTGAACCTCTGAATGAGATTTATGAAATCTTAAAAACTTTGATCGAATGGCAACAGGGCGATCGCCATCAACAGGAAGCGTTAGTTCAACTTTGTCAAAGAAAAAAGAACGAACATAGCTTAACGACTTTTTTTAAACTGCTTTGTACTTATTGGTCAAATCCTGATCAAAAAGAACCTCTAATTAATCAAGCTAAAACTTTTCAGCGACGGGCATTCACGGCAGGTTATCAATGGCTAGCAGTAGAAATAGCAGAACTCATTAGTAGAAGCGATCCTTCCTCTCAAAAAGCTTACAGGAATACAGCAGCAGAATGGCGCAAAATAGAAGGAGGAGTAAGTTTATTAGACATTTTAAAACCTAAGAGTGATTGGGAATTGTCTCTGTCAGCCTTAGCTAATTTAATTCGTAAGTCCTCTGCTAAAAGTATAGAAAAAGCACCAGCAGCTAGTAAACGTCTTGCCTGGTTTGTCAGTAATGATGGGGATGGAGATTACAGCCTTTCACCCAAAGAACAATCTTTAACTAAAAAAGGAGACTGGACAGCAGGAAGAGCGATCGCCCTGAAGCGTTTATCTAAACAATCTTCTGATTTAAGTTATCTAACGCCCCAGGACTGGCAGATTTGTAGCCATCTAGATAGCTATTCAGTGGGCTATTACGGACAAGTTGAATATGAATTTACGGACATGGCTTTAGTTGCACTAATCGGTCATCCCCTAGTGTTTTGGGAAAATTTATCTTCTGTGCAAATAGAAGTAGTAGCAGGAGAACCAGAATTAAAAGTGAAAAAGACCGAAAACAAACGGCTAGTTCTCCAACTTGAACCAAATATCTCAAATGATAAGCCGATTATTTTTGTCAAGGAAAGTTTAACTCGTCTTAAGGTGATTGCTGTCACGTCTCAACATAAGCAGATTGCTACAATTTTAGGTAAGAATAACCGTTTGGAAGTCCCGATTACGGCTCAAGAACAAGTTCTAACAGCTATTAATGCAGTAGCAAGTTTGGTAACTGTTCATTCTGATATTGGTGGTGGTCTAGAAAACGCTCAGGAGTTACCGTCCCAAAGCCTTCCTCATATTCATCTATTACCGATGGGTGGTGGATTAAAACTTGCTTTGATGACTCGTCCTTTTGGAGAAATGGGACCTTATTTTCAACCAGGTAAAGGAGGCGAAACTGTAATCACAGAAATCGAAGGACAACGTTACCAAACTACTCGTAATCTTAGCGAAGAAAAAGAAAGAGCTAAAGCGATTATTAGTGCTTCTCCGACTCTCAGTATTAATGATGATGATGGGGGAGAATGGTTTCTAGAAGACCCTGAACAATGTTTGGAAATGCTGGTAGAGCTTCAAAATTTAACCGACGAAGTTAAAGTTGAATGGCCAGAAGGAGAGAAAATGCGCGTTAGTCATCAAGCAAATTTTGGGCAGTTTAAACTCAACATCCAACGACAACGAGATTGGTTTACCGCAGAAGGGGAACTCCAAATTGACGACAATTTAGTTTTAGGACTGCAACAATTACTAGAGTTATTGGAAAAGAGTCCTGGTCGTTTTATTGCTCTTGCTGATGGTCAATTTATTGCTCTAACTAATGAGTTTCGACAAAGATTAGAAGAACTTAAAGCTTTTTCTGAAAAACAAGGTAAAGGTCGGCGGTTTCATCCTCTAGCGGCTTTGGCTCTTGAGGATATGCTAGATGAAGCCGAACAACTTAAAAGCGATCGCCATTGGAAAGAGCATATCAAACGCATTAAGGAGATGAAAGACCTCGATCCCCAATTACCTTCGACCTTACAAGCTGATCTAAGAGATTATCAAGTAGAAGGCTTTCAGTGGTTGGCACGTTTAGCCCATTGGGGAGTAGGAGCTTGTTTAGCAGATGATATGGGTTTAGGGAAAACGATTCAGGCTTTAGCGTTAATTCTTACCAAAGCGGCGGCTGGCCCAACTTTGATTGTTGCACCAACTTCTGTTTGCCCTAACTGGATTAGTGAAGCTCAACGTTTTGCTCCAACTCTTAATCCTCTGCAATTTGGTAGTGGTGATCGTTCTTCTACCTTAGAAAATCTTCAACCCTTTGACTTGATATTATGTACCTATGGATTATTGCAACAAGAAGATGTGGCAGAAATGTTAGCAAAAGTGCAATGGCAAATAGTCGTTTTGGATGAAGCCCAAGCGATTAAAAACATGGCCACCAAACGTTCTCAAGCCGCAATGAATTTGCAAGCCGAATTTAAACTCTTAACAACAGGAACCCCCATCGAAAATCATTTAGGAGAGCTATGGAACTTGTTCCGCTTTATTAATCCTGGGCTATTGGGATCGCTAGAAAGTTTTAATCAACGCTTTGCTAATCCCATTGAACGCAACCAAAATAAGACTGCTCGTAATCAACTCAAGCGTCTCATTCAGCCCTTCCTTTTACGTCGTACTAAAAACCAAGTTCTCAGTGAATTGCCCTCCCGTACAGAAATTCTTTTACAAGTTGAACTCAGCGAAGAAGAAACAGCTTTCTATGAGGCTCTCCGTCGTCAGGCGATCGCTAATCTAGAAAAAAGTGATGCTCAAGCAGGAGCGAAACATTTACAAGTTTTAACAGAAATTATGCGTCTGCGGCGAGCTTGTTGTAATCCCAGTTTAATTATGCCTGATACTCCTATTAAAAGTTCTAAATTAGAAACCTTTGGAGAAGTTTTGCAAGAACTCTTAGAAAACCGTCACAAAGCCTTAGTCTTTAGTCAATTTGTTGATCATCTGACCATTATTCGCAAATATTTAGACGAGCAAAAAATTAGCTACCAATATCTCGATGGCAGTACCCCGATTAAGGAGCGAAAAAAGCGAGTAGATGCCTTTCAAAATGG
This sequence comes from Snowella sp. SOY_38_metabat_116, assembly GCA_031396835.1. GTDB lineage: Bacteria > Cyanobacteriota > Cyanobacteriia > Cyanobacteriales > Microcystaceae > Snowella. The sequence continues at coordinate 10,877 of JANNLO010000136.1, read as the reverse complement.
AGAAGGAGATGTTTTTTTAATCAGTTTAAAAGCTGGAGGAACGGGCTTAAATTTAACCGCCGCCGATTATGTTATTCACATGGATCCCTGGTGGAATCCTGCAGTGGAAGATCAAGCTTCAGATCGCGCTCATCGTATTGGCCAAAAGCGTCCTGTCACAATTTACCGTTTAGTTGCTAAAAATACTATCGAAGAAAAAATTGTTGATTTACACCATCAAAAACGCGATTTAGCAGATAGTTTATTAGAGGGTGCGGAAATGAGTGGTAAGGTTTCTACGGATCAATTATTAAAGCTTATTAGTAATAATTAATCGGGCTTATTGCGATCTCAAAAGAAGTTTCTAAAAAATGTTTTAATTAGCTTATTAAAATTTAGCATTGTTTCTGAATAGCTAATTAAAATTTAACCTGAAAAATGAGATAGAAATCTTGTCTATTACAAGCTAGAAATCTATCCCAAAAGTATCTAAAAATTAGTTGTACTCGTCTTCTTAATGCGTCTAATTCAAACCTAATACTGTAAAAATAACCGATGGAATTAACGGCCCTTTTTCGGGCTTAATCGCATCCAGTTTCGCACCATCTCCACCCGTTTTTATCTGAATTTTATCGCCTTTTTTGAGTTTCATAACTATCTGAGAAATCAAGACATTGGTGTTATTTTTTTTGGATTGACATAAACGAACACCACTATTTTTAACATCTTGACCATTAAGTACAAACCAGGTATCGAGACAACCTCCATCTTTTGTTGCTGTTACTTGGGGAGCCGCAAAAATTAGATAACTACCCGCTTTTTTTACTGTAATACTATTGTTAGTAACAGATAAACCATTGACGCTATCTTGCATTTCAAAGTCAATAATTCCTCCTAAATTTTGATCTGCTGAACTAGATAATTGGGCAGAAGTAATCGCAACAGAACTTCTTGCCGAATCTTTTGGTGGTGGTGAACTAGCAAGAACAAATAAAGGATTCACAAAAGCTGAAAAGGTCGTTAGGATCATGCAAGATTTTAAAAACATTGAGTTATTCTTCCAGATTGGTAAATGAATAAAATGTGAGATGTCGGACGTTATTTATTTCAGAAGTGAAAATATAATATGATGAAGATCAAAGCTAAAATTAATAAGGCTTTTTAAATATCAAATTACTTTAATTCATCTCTTGATTTAAGAACACTTTTAAGACTGGGAATGAACTTTTCTAAAATTTAATTTTGCCCAATAAAAAAAGCCTTCCCTGATTTACTAATCTTGGTAAAAAAAGAAGAAGAAAAAAGGGAAAACCAACCTTGTATATCACATAGACCAACCTTATTTGTCATAGTTGATGACTTTTGAGTTGTTATTTCTATTAGACTTAAAATCACATGACTTTACAATGGGAAAAAGTAGGGTATTTTGGATATTTCTAATAAGGTGAAATCTGAAAAAGTAGGAGAAAGTAGGTAAAAGTAGGTAAAAGTATTTTTTTAAAAGTAGATTATGTTCAGATTAAAGTCAGTTTTTGGGGGATAATTTCCTTAAAAAATTACGAAATTCGAGTGAAAATCAATCTATAACCAATTTCCAACCAGAACAAACGGAGCCCAATAATAGGGATGCTGATATTCGGGAGAGTGCAATAAGGATAGTTGAGCTTGTCGGAGGGCTTCAGCTTTGCTTGCATTTGGCTGGCTGATCGCTTGATAAAATTGAGTCATAAGATCGGCGGTGGATTGATCTTGAATTGACCAAAGAGTTGCTAAAGTACTTCTGGCTCCCGATCGCACTGCAACACCTGCTAAACCCAAAGCGGCTCGTTTATCGCCTAATGCAGTCTGACAAGCACTTAAAATCAATAATTCAATGGGGTTTCGGGCAACTTGATTCTGTTCTCGTAATAATTTGTCTAAATTTTTCACATTAATTCGTTCATCCCAGGTAATCAAAAAAGTTTCTTCTGCCTTGGATGAAAATTGTCCATGAGTTGCTAGGTGAACGACGGGAAAGTTTTGAGTCTGAATCTGGTTTTCTAGGCGATCGCGGGTAAAATTTTCATCTAATAATATTTTTGCTGAGGCGAGAGTTGCAATTTCTTCGACTTCTTTTTTAACACCAGCCAAAGCCGCAAAACCTTGACGAGATTCGGTTAAGCCACCAACCAAGACTTTTAATCTATTGACGGCAAAAGGTTGAGAACTAAACAGTTGCAAACCTGGCGTAAGAGCCACATTATATTTTTCAATCAAATATTGTTTACCATCATGGAGTGCCGAAACAGGAATTCCTCGCAAAACATCATCTAAGACGAAAACTAAGGTTTTAATCTTATTTTTAGCTAGTTCTGTTTCTGCTGGACGAATAAGCCAGTTATAAAGATTGCGATTGGGTTGTAGGGGATCAATACTGGCAATATAGGGATTTAAAGTGGCAAATAGACTATCAACGGTCTTTTCAATCATAATTGCGCCGCCTTGCTCTGAATTAGAAGCTTTTGCAGTGGCATAAAATTGTAAAGGTTTTCCTGGTGACGAAAGAATGACAGCTAGACGTTCAGGTAAAACAATTCCGTAAATAACGGCAGCATGGGGATCAATTTGGTCAATTTTTTGCGTTTTTATTTCTAAACAGGCTTCTTGAAAAAAATTATTTAATTCTGCTAATTGCAATGATTCAATAATATCGCGGGCTTTTTCCAGAGTTTCTTGACTGGGATTGTCTTTTTGTAGCAATAAATCCACAAACTCGCGGTAAACGGGTTCTATTCCGTCACGAAAGGTAAATTGAATTTCCCGATTAGTTGTTACTATTTCTTGGCGCAATGATTGGAGGCTTTGATAGGCAAGACTATAGGCTGAAATAGCGGCTTGTGTTTCACTTTGGCGTTGGTAAAGTCGGCCCAATTGCCACTGCCAACGGTAGGTAAGATCGGGAAAATTATAGGCAGAAACCTGTTTTAAGGCTTGTTGGGTAAATTGTTCTGCACTTTTTAGATCATTTTTCTGTTGGGCGATCGCGCCTAAATAACCCCAGGCATTGACTTCGTTTTTTTGATCTCCCAAACTCTGTGCTTGTCTGAGCGCAAGGATTACAGCTTGATTAATGTTATCTAACGAGGGAATTTCTGACAAAAATACAGTTGTTGCACCGAAAGATTCAGCATCTCGAGAGAGTGGTGGAATTTGAAAAGGTTGTTGATCTTGGTCTGGGACTATTGATTGAATTGGGGAAAAAATAGGGCATTGTTGCAGAACTGGAGACATTAACGCGAAATCTTTTCTGGAGATAGGTCGCGCCGTGCCTACTAACTGGAGACAAATTAAATTTTGGGCTAATTTAAGCTGAGACGCGATCGCCGCTTGACTGAGGGGCAATAAACTAAGATTTGTTTGAATTTGAGCAATAAGGGGAGTAATTTTTGGCCATTGCTGAGTTTGATTGAAAAGAGAAAGTAGGTTGAGTTGTGCGTGTACGGCATCAAGTTTGGAGGCATTAATTATCGCTTGTTGATAACAAGTAGCAGCCTGTTGCGCAAAAGGAAAATCTTTTTCTTGAGGAATTTCGGGAATACAGGCAACAGAATCAGTCAGATTATTGGTCGCAATTAGTTGTTTATTTGCATCATTTTGATTGCCTAAAGCGCGGGCGGTATTGCCTAAACTTAAATAAACTTTGGCTAATTCTTGAGGATTTCCAACTTTTTTTGTTAGTTGAAAACTTTTGATCAAGACTTGTTGAGAAATTTCTGTTTGTCCAATAACTCGCAAAACATTCCCCAAACTTCGTAAAGCGATCGCCTGCAAATTTAGCGGAGAATTATTCGGAAGATTTTGTAAATGAGTTTCAGTTATTTGACAATCAGACGTGTTTAGCGCGAGAGCATCTACTAATATTTGACAGGCTTTGGGATATTGTCCTAAGTCTTGCCAAGCTTGGGCCTGATTAATTTGACCCTGCATCACACCTATTGGATTAGCGATCGCCTGATTAATTTTAATGACTTGTTGCCAAGTTTGAATCGCCTTTGCTGTTTCTCCTGTTGCTAGTTGTTCTTGTCCTTGAATGTCTAAAGTTGCGGCTAAAATACGTTGTTGATCAGGCGTTTGAGGTAAATATTTGAGTAATTTTAAACTCTCTGTGATCGCCTTTTTATTCGCTTCCCATTGACCTAGTTGTTGCTGTATTAAAGCCAAGTTACTGAGAGCCATGGCCTGATTAATGCGATCGCCTTGTTTGATAAATATTTTAACTACCTGTTGCCAAATTACTTCTGCTTGCTCAAATTGTTGCTCTTGGTATAATTTTTGTCCCTGAGTAATTAATTCAGTCGTCGTCACCGTAGTCATCTGTGAATTTTGCTCAACAGGAGTTGATAGAGAAACCTGGGCAATCAATAAAGGAATACAAAAGGAAAAGAAAAAACAAAGCCAAAACAAAAATCGCTTCAGAGAAAAATTGAGTGAACTTTGTCTAGCAATTTTTTTAATCTTATTCCAAAACTTATCAGCTTTTCTCGAAGGTTTTTTTTGCATTTGTGTCCTGGTTCCATCTCTAAGCATTATTTTAGATATTTTACGGCACAACACAACCAGATTGATTTAAGTTAACCCATTGAGAACCTGTCACTGTAGGATCATAAGCAACCAACATCACTTCTCCTTTTTGAGTAAAAATCCAACCTTGAGCAGGCACGTTTGCAGAAATTGGAGAAGAATTATCTGAATCACTAGTTTCAGTTTGTTGCTCAATCCCAGCACCAACAGCAGGAGCAATTAATTCAACTTGAATGGCTTTACTGGTGAAATCTTCAAATAAAGTTGTTGGCAAACCACCTTTTCCTGTTCGAGTTAATTGACTAGCTGTACCTCTTTTACAAGCATTTTGAGCGATTAGCGCACTAGGATCTACAACATTTTCTGGTAACTTCACTGTTCCTTGGCTGGGGTCAATCGTATTATTCAATAGAACTTGACCTGGCGCACCAAAATCAGAACTAGCATCAATATCATTACGTTTATTTCCGACTACTGCTTTACCTTCTGCAATACCAAAAATACCCTGAGAATTAATTAAAATATTGCCTCCATTTCCCTGTTCTGCTTTAGCAATAATATCGCTCCCATTTTTTCCTATTGGTTTAAAGACAGCCAACAACGGGCTATTAATTGTGATATTACCTCCATTTGCTTCTCCTGTAGCTCTAGCAGATATCAGGCTTTCATTCTGCATTTTAAGTAAATTAGATAATTGCAGATTAATATTAGCTCCATTGCTCCCACTTTCAGCCGTTTCAGCCGTAATCAATCCACGATTCAAAAATAAGTTGTCAGCATCAATTGTTAAATTTCCTGCTTGTCCTTCGGCATTATTAACAGTCACTTGTGCGCCGCTAATAACGTTCATCTGTCCTGTTTTTATCGTTAAATTACCCGCCTTGCCCAATAGCGTTCCCGTCGCTTCTAACACACTATTTTTACCACTCAAATTCACAGCTTGTGAAGTATTAATCGCTAAATCTCCAGCAGACCCTGTTCCATAAGTCGCAACAGAAATTCTTCCATTTTGAATAGTTAAAGTGCCTGTATTGATTGTTATATTTCCCGCATTACCCACACTATAAGTACTAGCAAAGACACCACCATAAAAACTATCAATAAAAACAAGATTAGAAGCATTGATGATAATATCGCCGCCCGATTCTCTCCCAACGACAGTCTGACCATCGATAGATTCAATAACAGCAGCAGAAATTGCGCCTCCCTGTATAACTAAATCTTTAGTCGCAATGATAATGTTACCTCCTTTCCCGTCACCAACTCCAAGACTAGAAAAACCACTAGAGGCCCCATTAATATTTTCACCCATTAGTTCGACAGATTCTGAAGCATTAACAATCAGTTTCCCTCCGTCACCTCTGCCATAACCGAAGGTTGCTATTTGCGCTCCATCTTTGAGAAGTAATTTTTTTGTATTAATGACTACATCACCAGCATCTCCCTGTCCAAAAGTGATAGTTGAAATATTAGGATCTGTTACAAGTTCAATCATTTCTATGGTATCTCTAGCAGTAAGGGCAATGTTTCCCCCTTTTTTAGAGCCAAACGTTTCGGCCGTTAGACTTGAACCTCCAGTTAGTTGAATGTTATTAGCCGTTATTGCAATCTCCCCACCGCGATCGCCACTGGTATAAATTCGACTGTCTTGGGCAAGAGAGATATTTCCTAAAGCAAGATTGCTCGGAAAGTTTAAACTCCAGGTATTGTTATTGACTGTTAATCCTACCGTTCCTGTTCTAGCAATACTTCCTAATTCGACACGTCCTTCTGAGGCATTTAAATGGCTATCAGTTAAAGTAACATCGCCTCCCAACAGAATTAAACTGCGTCCATCAGGAACTTGTAAACCAAAAGTATCTGAGAATCCCGTTTCAGAGTAAATATCAATCCGTTCTCCAGCCACTTCTTTGGAAGAATTTAAACTAATGGCATTGGGTCGCATTCGGTTAAAGATAAAAGCAGAGGGATTCACCGTTAATAAAGGTGGAATTTCAGGAGAGGAAGCACTAAATACTCCTTGTTGATTAAACTGAATCGCATTCGCAGTAGTCGCAACAAAGGAACCTTTTAGATCAAGAGACGCATGGGGGCCAAAGATAATGCCATTGGGATTCATTAGAAACAGATTAGCATTACCGCCTAAAACACTCAGTTTCCCTAGAATAGAGGAAGGATTTCTGCCCGTAACTCGGCTAAAAATATTAGTAATTCCTTCTGGATTATTAAAATAAACTCCCTGCCTTTCCGATACATTAAATTCTGAAAAACTATGAAAGAGATTACTTCCCCTCTTGGCACCACCGTCAATGTTGTTCCCATTAATCGGAATATTGGGAGTAACAATCGACCTTTCTCTCCCCAAGGTATTATCCGCACTAATTTGAGCAGAGGTAATAGTGGGAAATACGACCATCCCAAAAATTATGCAAGATAGTGATGGGAGTAGATTGTTTCGAGAGTAACTAGAGGAAGGCATTAATTTACTTGATCTTTTTGAAACTTATTCTGAAATTCATCAATCACATTTCTCCAAGTAGAATCATCAGACTATTAACAAGGAGGAGACTTATAGTAAGTAACTCTACTTATGACACACATTATTTGTAAACCTGCAAGTAATTTTGAATCGTCCACTTTAAGCTTTAGCTGGTCTAAAAAAACTTCGTCAAAATGAAAATGTCCTTCTTTTAGAACGTTATCCCATTGAGGATCTTGAGTAACATAATTGATTTTTTCTGCGAGTTTCTCCAATTTTTCTTCCTCAAATGGTCTTTCTACCTCTAAAATTGCACTGATCAAGCTGTCATAAATTGCTTGAGGTAGGTTTTCTACCAATCGCTGTTCAGAATAATTTACACCTGTCATAATTAACCTCTAATAATAATGTTTTTTATGTTAGCCAAAGCAATACTTTTTACTTGCACAAATTCATCTATTGGAAAGGTATCAAGATATTTTAGATATGTCAAGTCTATTTTAATTAAGTTATATTAACTTGCCCTAAATAGTGATAATAAAATTTGCTTGAATCAATACTATTTAAACATTAATATATCAAACTTAACGGAATACATTGACTCTCAAATGATTATTACTTGAATAAATCGATTTTCATGAATTCAAGTTGACTATGGAGAAATGAACTTTATAATAATAGGAATAGAAATAGAAACAACTCTTCAATAAAGCGCGACAGTGATTATGACTAAGCTATCAGACCGCATCATCATTTTTGACACCACCCTACGAGATGGAGAACAATCCCCTGGTGCAACTCTTACGGTTGAAGAAAAACTGACGATCGCGCGCGCCCTGGCCCGACTTGGTGTGGATGTGATTGAAGCAGGGTTTCCCTACGCAAGCCCAGGAGATTTTGAAGCAGTTCAGAAAATTGCTAAAATAGTTGGATTAGAAAATGGCCCAAGGATTTGTGGTTTGGCCAGAGCTACCAAGAATGATATTAAAACTGCTGCTGAAGCTTTAAAACCTGCCGCTAAAAATCGGATTCACACTTTTTTGGCAACTTCTGATATTCACTTGACCTATAAATTAAAGAAAACTCGTCAGGAAGTTTTGGAAATTGTGCCAGAAATGGTCGCCTATGCTAAATCTTTTGTGGATGATGTGGAATTTTCTCCAGAAGATGCAGGACGCAGTGATCCCGACTTTTTGTATCAAGTTCTAGAAAGGGCGATCGCAGCAGGAGCAACGACGGTTAATATTCCCGACACGGTAGGTTATACAACTCCAGGAGAATTTGGGGCTTTAATTCGGGGAATTAAGGAAAATGTACCTAATATTGACCAAGCCATTATTTCAGTACATGGCCATGATGATTTGGGTTTAGCGGTTGCCAACTTTTTAGAAGCGGTGAAAAATGGAGCGCGTCAACTCGAATGCACGATTAATGGCATTGGTGAACGAGCGGGTAACGCAGCTTTAGAAGAATTGGTGATGGCTCTCCATGTACGACGTGCTTATTTCAATCCGTTTTTGGGTCGTCCTGCTGAATCTACCGACTCTTTGACCAATATTGATACAAAACAAATTTATTATACTTCTCGTTTAGTTTCCGATTTGACGGGCATGGTCGTGCAACCAAATAAGGCGATCGTTGGCGCGAATGCTTTTTCCCATGAGTCGGGGATTCACCAAGATGGCGTTCTCAAAAATAAATTGACTTACGAAATCATGGATGCAGAATCCATCGGTTTAACCCATAATCAGATTGTTTTGGGTAAATTATCGGGACGCAATGCTTTTCGCACTCGGTTAAGTGAATTGGGTTTTGAATTAACTGACACGGAACTCAATAATGCTTTTATCCGTTTTAAGGAAGTGGCAGACAAACGCAAAGAAATTACCGATTGGGATTTAGAAGCGATCGTTAATGACGAAATTCGCCAAGCTCCTGAATTATTTCGTTTAGAATTTCTGCAAGTTTCCTGTGGCGATCATGCTTTTCCTACGGCAACAGTTAATATTCGTACTCCCGATGGACAAGAATTGATTGATGCGGCGATCGGTACAGGCCCAGTGGATGCAGTTTATAAAGCTATTAATCGAGTAGTTGATATTCCTAATGAATTGATCGAATTTTCGGTTAAATCGGTGACAGAAGGCATTGATGCTCTAGGAAAAGTTACTATTCGTTTACGCTATGAAGGCAAGGTTTATGCGGGATATTCAGCTAATACGGACATTATTGTGGCTTCGGCACGGGCCTATCTCGGTGCTTTAAATCGTCTTTATGCCGCTTTAGAATACAAAAAAATATCCTCCAAAGAAAAAGAAATTACTATTATTTCTTGAACATAACTATAATCCTTGGCAATAAAATTATCGCTTTTTTTTAGTGGGAAAGAGCGATTTTTATTTTAGGATTTTATTTAATCCGCTTGACAAGTCGAAGTCGTTATGAGTATGATTTGACTATAGCGACTTATAACCTTTCACCTTAAACTAATCAGGAGTCACCATTATGTTATCGAACCATGAAGGGCAAAAAGTCCCCAACACAACTTTTCATCTCCGCGTTAATAATGAATGGCTGGACGTTACGACCGATGAATTATTTGCGGGTAAAACTGTTGTGGTTTTTTCTTTACCTGGTGCTTTTACGCCCACTTGTTCTTCTGCCCACGTGCCTGGCTACAATGCTCTAGCTCCTATTTTTAAAGAAAATGGCGTGGATAAAATTGTTTGTATTTCTGTCAATGATACCTTTGTGATGAATGAGTGGGCTAAAGACCAAAAAGCCGACAATTTGACCTTTATTGCCGATGGTAACGGTGAATTTACGGACGGAATGGGTTTATTAGTTGATAAATCTGATTTAGGTTTTGGTAAACGGTCTTGGCGTTATTCGATGCTAGTAAAAGATGGCACGATCGCCAAAATGTTTCTTGAACCAGAAGTTGAGGGCGATCCCTTTGAAGTTTCGGATGCAGAAACAATGTTGAAACACATTAATCCTGAAGCAAAAGAACCTCAATTCATTTCACTTTTTACCAAGATTGGTTGTCCTTATTGTGCCAGAGCGAAAGCTGCTTTAAAGGAAAAAGGATTAGAGTATGAAGAGATTGTTTTGGGAGAATCGATTACAATTCGTTCTTTAAAAGCTGTTGCTGGAGCGACAACCGTTCCCCAGGTTTATATTAATGGAGTGCATATTGGTGGCTCAGAAGAACTGCTGGCTTCTCTCAAATAAAGAATGATTTTAATTCTGATTGGGTGAGAATTTTTAATTAATTTAAAATTATCTTTTCTCACCCTTTTTCTTAATAAAAACCAAATAAAAAAATGTTTAATCTTGTCTAAAATTGTTGACTATTCCAGGAGAAATTAATCATGACAGCCACTCAAGTAAAAGCTTCGGCTAAACTTTATTCAACTCGTATTAATTTATCAGTTGAAGTTCGTACTCAAGTAATTGCAATTTTAAGTAAAACATTAGCAACAACTTTAGATTTAAAAACCCAAATTAAACAAGCTCATTGGAATGTAAAAGGATTAGATTTTTATCAATTACATTTGTTATTTGATGAGTTAGCGGGTGAAATTGAAGAATATGTTGATATGATCGCTGAACGAATTACCTCTTTAGGTGGAACTCCTTTAGGGACGGCTCGTGTGGCGGCGGCGAATTCGATTTTGCCTGAATATCCTTTAGAGATTGCCACAGGAATTGAGCATTTAACGGCTCTGAGCGATCGCTATGGAACTTATGCGGCTCATGTCCGAACGGCGATCGCAGATACAGCAGATTTAGAAGATGCCGACACTTCCGACCTTTATACAGAAATTTCTCGCAACACTGACAAACGCCTCTGGTT
>JANNLO010000124.1:0-25171 GCA_031396835.1 Snowella sp. SOY_38_metabat_116 | reverse complement strand
ACTTCGACAGGCATTGGAAAAGACAAATTCTACTCTCCCCAACCAAAAGGGTAAACCGATTTCCCGTCCTACTTTAAGGTGGATTCTTCAATGTTTTCAGTCTGTTCATCTTGTCTTTGTCAATGGGGTTAAGTCTTCTATCTCACTCACGCATAAACAAAATTTGATTTTGCAGTTTCTTGGTTCCTCTTCTCAGCAATATTATTTTTTGTCTTAAATAACCTGCTGAATGCCGGTTTTATTAGGCAATTTTGACTATGATGAAAAAAATGAATTATTTACCCTCAAAAAAGATACTAAATTCAAATCCCATATTGATGTAAAACTACGAATCAAATATTACTTAATTAGTTATCTGAGAAGAATGGAAAGGGAAAATAAAATTTCTACTTTTGATGAAATAGTATTTAATATTTTACCACTTTTAAAGAATGGTACTACTCCAGAACATCAAACTGTATTAAATGTTTTAGAAGATATTGGCGAACGTGTGGGACAAAATAACTGGAAACTCAAGAAAGACGGTCAACTATCACTATTTGATGCTTTACCTAAATAAGATAAAAAATTAATGTTTAGCAATTGCTCAAGATTATAAGGACAATAATTTCATGGAGTCGTTTAAGATTACTAAGAATAGTTATAACATTTGATGAGTAAATTTTAAGAATGACTTACTTTAACTCTTATTTTAAGATTAAAAACAAAAAAATGGCGATCGCGTTTATACTAATTCTTGACAGTTTGCTAACTTCTTTCCAAAGCAAATTGAATCAATTGATCGACTAATTCCACAAAAGAAATGCCACTCGCGCCCCACAATTGGGGATACATACTAAATGCAGTAAAACCAGGTAAAGTATTGATTTCATTAATAAAAAGTTCGCCCGTTTTTTCCACATAAAAAAAGTCAATCCGAGATAATCCAGCAGCATTTATGGCCCGAAAAGCTTTGAGAGACATTTCTTGAATTTGACTGATAATTGCTGGGGGAAGTTGGCAGGGAATATGAAGTTGGGCGCGTCCGTCGGTATATTTAGTTTCATAATCATAAAAGTCGCTATCATAGGTAATTTCGCCAATTACAGAAGCTTTTGGCTGATCGTTACCTAAAACCGCACATTCTACTTCCCGAATATTATTAATGCCAGCTTCGACAATGATACGACGATCATAACTAGCGGCACTGTCGAGAGCGGCTTCGAGTTCCTTGCGATCGCGAACTTTGGCGATACCGACTGATGATCCTAAATTTGCAGGTTTCACAAAACAAGGATAACCAACTTTTGATTCAATTTCATAACAAATATTAGGTAAATTGCTGGTATTTGACCAAATCTGACTTCTTTCAACCGCGACATAATTAACTTGGGGTAAACCTGCCTGAGCAAAGGCCATTTTCATCGCAATTTTATCCATGCCGACGCAAGAACCAAGCACATTACTGCCAACAAAAGGCACTTGCATCAAAGAAAGTAAACCTTGAATTGTGCCATCTTCGCCATTGGGGCCGTGTAAAATGGGGAACCAAACCTCAATTTCGGAGACTTGCGGGGGAAATTGCCAAAGTTGTGATTTTTCAAGAGCTTGATCGGGGAGCGGTTGTCCTGTTTCTAAAACTGAGCGTGCAATTTCTGGATTATTCCAAACTCCATTTTTTTGAATATAAAAGGGAATAACGTCATATTTTTCTAAATTTTTCCCCGTTGTCAAAGCTTTCGCGATCGCCCGTGCCGAATTGATAGAGACTTCGTGTTCTCCAGAGCGTCCCCCAAATAGTAAAGCCACCCGCAATTTATTCATTTTTAGTTCCTAGCTTGTTATATTTGACTATTTAGGATAGATTATCATAAACTTTGAAGTTTTCCCGTTGGTTTGGCAAGAAATAATGGCGATCGCGTTTTTTCCTAAAAATAAGTCTGATGTTTTAAAATTGTTTATTTGAAATAATCTTTCTTTATAGTTTCTATTTTCAGTTTAGAATGTAGAGAAGAGCAATCAGATTTTTATTCTTAATTTAAAGAGTTTTTAAATATTATTTAATTGCTTATAATAACGCGATCGCATAGGCAAAGAAAACGGATGGGAACAATCAAATTAATGCACGCTAAACTGCATCGGGTGCGAGTCACAGAAGCTAATTTAAATTATGTGGGTAGCATCAGCATCGATCCAGAATTACTGGAAAAAGTTGGCATTTTACCTCTCGAAGAAGTCGATATTATTAATCTCAATAACGGTAAACGCTTTTCTACTTATGCGATTCCAGGAAAGTTTGGCAGTCGAGAAATTTGCCCAAATGGAGGTGCAGCTTTGCTTTGTCAACCAGGAGATTTGTTGATTATTTATGCTTATGAAACCTGCGATCGCCAGGAAATATTTAAAAATGGTCATCATGCGCGAGTCATGGTTGCTGATGCGGAAAATAATGTTCATGAATTTTATTTACAAAATTTGATTCCCAACGGTGATCGTCTCGAATTTCACAATGTAATAACTGAACAAGTTATAGTTTTACAAGATCAACCTATATTGATGGTTTAAACCCGATCTTAAAATGTCAAAAGAGGACTTAAGTCAGTTAGATTTGATTACTAATTCTAGGAAGTCAAATATTAATTATGGATGGTAAAAAAATTGGTTAACTAATAGTTTTGAACCAGTAAAATATTTATTCTTATAACTTGAAGAATCATTCAAAATCTTAGATCTTAATTAAAATTTAGTAATGTTAAAAGTTGTTTTGTTTGATTTTAATGGGGTAATTATTAATGATGAATCTATCCATCGAGAATTAATTGATGAAATTTTATTGTCAGAAAATCTTCGCACAGCTTCTTACCAAGAACAACAAAAATTTTGTTTAGGACGGAGCGATCGCGTTGGTATAAGAGACCTTTTGGCTTATCGAGGAAGACAAGTTTCAGAGGATTATTTAACTAAATTAATTGAAAAAAAAGCAATTTCCTATCGACAAAAATTAGCTCAATTAGAAACTTTACCGATTTATCAAGGCGTTAAAAAATTATTAGATCAAATTCAATTAAAAGGTTGGCTATTGGGATTAGTTACAGGAGCCGTCAAAGCAGAAACTATTTTAGTTTTAGAAAAAGCGGGAATTTTAGATTATTTTCAAGTTATTGTTACAGGCGATGAAATTAGCACCAGTAAACCTAAACCTGATGGTTATTTATTAGCAGTAGAAAAGTTTAATAAGATCAAACCAAATTTACAATTAGAACCGCAAAATTGTTTAGCCATTGAAGATAGTTTAGCTGGAATTCAGGCGGCCAAAAATGCTGGAATCCCTGTTATTGGCATTGCTCATACCTATCCTTATCATTTTATGCATCGTTATGCAAATTGGGCAGTAGATAAATTTTCAGAAATTGATTTAGAGAGAATTGAAGTTGCTTTTTCTCGTAAAAATATATCAATATCTTCTTGAAAATATTAGAAAAAATTTCAAGATTTATTTCATTTATAGTTGGTAAAAGTTTGCTGTTTTTCGACAAAAAAACGAAGCCTGAAATTCAAATAATAGTCAAGCTTCTTCTTTTTGGCACAAGTTGTAATATTTTATAATCTTATTAGGTAATACTTCGTCCCATAAATAAGTTGTAAACAATACCGATTAATGCTAATACTAATAATAGGTGAATTAAGCTACCACCAACATTAATAGAAAAGCCCAGTAACCACAGAAGAAAAAGTACACCAACAGCAGTCCAAACTAGATTAAACATGATTGATTCCTCAATTTAGATAGATAACAATTGGGCAAAAAAATAGAAATATACTCACAGGTAAAAATAGTTATAACGACCAATAATTACCCATGAATCGAGTGATTTAAGCTAACTTAAATGATGATTTAATTATTAATAGATCAACATTTAATTGAGAAAAACTCGAAGATTATCTTTGGCATCCTCAACAGAATTGCGGGCTTGAAGTTCGACTTGTTTAGTTTTTTCCGCAACTTGATCTCGGCGATCGCTTGTTAGATTACCCATTGTTTCTTGAGCTTTACCTTCAATATTTGTAGCCATACTTTCAACTTGATTTGTGTTTGCAATTTGAGTTGACTGTTGACTGATTAGTTGCTTGATTGGCATTGTCGCCCAATTTTTTTCAGAGCTAAAACTAAAGGCTAAAGAAATTATTAGTATTGTCGTCAAACTCATTTTTAGAAAGAAGTTATTGAACTGGTGAAATGAAAGCATTGTAAACTCCAAAACAGAATTAGATAAGTGAATATTGATAGTTAAAAATCAAGAATTATCTTTAGTTTAGAATCTTAAAAACAAAGACCTGTACTTTGACAAATCATGTTTTTGACTCCATCTTCAAAACTAGGCTCGTTACCCGCTTGATTGTAATTATTATTTCTATTGTTAGCTTCAGGGCTGTTAGCAATCTCATTTCTAACCTCCTCGAAACTCCTGCCATTAATAACTTCATTCCGATAACTTTGCAAACCATTTCTATCAGTATTTCGTCCTAAAAATTCCTGATATACATTATTAATAGCTTGATTAAATTGTTGACTACTAGCTAAATTACGTCGTGCTTGAGCTAATGATAAACCCTGAGTTTTAATAGCTTTTCTATGGCTTTGTAATTCATTAGAAACAGCATTGCGTCCTAAGACTTGAACATAGAGATTATTGATATCTCTGTCAATATTAGAATATCCATTATTCTGATTAAAATCATTATTGAAATTGCCATTATTATTTCTGTTTACAGATTCAGGACTGTTAGCAATATCATTTTTGATCTCCTCAAAGTTTCTGCCATTAATAATTGCATTTCGATAACTTTGCAAACCGTTCATATCAGCATTCCGTCCTAAAAACTCTTGATATAAATTGTTAACAGCCTGATTAAATTCTTGACTATTAGCTAAATTACGGCGTGCTTGAGTTAATGACCAATTCTGATTATTCATAGCTTGACTATAATTTCTTAAATCATTAGCAGTGGCATTACGTCCTAACACCTGAATATAGAGATTATTGATTTCTGCTTGAGTATTAGAATTGTTATTAGACCAATTTCCATTATTACTATTAGAGTTATATTTAAATCGACCATAGTTAGGACAATCAATCACATTACGTTTGCGTAAACAACTAATAGTTGCAGAATTATTATTGTTATTGATGTTATTATTAGAACGGTATTTAAAACTACCATAGTTCCCACAATCAATGACACCGCGATCGCGTACACAGTCAATGCGTTGGGATTGAGCAAGTACTGGAATAGCACTCATTAAAGTAGAGAAAAAAATAGCAGTAGTAGATAAAATCAATGTTTTCATGTTCAAAACTCCAGAAAGATGAATTAATTATATCTCTTTAATCATGAGAATTTTATTCCTCTCAATTCCCAAATTCATAGTTTAACGAAGTATCACCGAATCTCCTTTCTCAAAAAAGATATTTTCTTGATTAGAATTTTGTTGTAATTCGCAGACTCTAATCAAGAAAAGAGATAGATTTAAAGGCAATTCAAAGATAAAACAAATCTATTTAAAACTTATCTTTGAGATAAAATTAACAAGATTTCGCTTTAGGGATTAACGACTGCTTTTACAGTGACAGTACGAACACCTTTAATTTCCATTGCTAAGGGTTTAATTTTATCTAGTTGTTCTTGATTCGCTACTACTCCCGACACAACAACCTCAGCATCTTTCGCAGCAACAGTCAGTTTACCACGAGGAATATTTGCCTCTAGCTTACTTCGCACTTCACTAGCTAGATCGCCTTCTGTACGCTCTTGAGGATTGCCACTCATTGCGTTTCGTTGTTCTCGTGCTTGAATATCTGCATTTAATTGTTTACGGCGGGTTTCGCTTTGGGCATCATCTTGAGTTGTGTTACCATTATTTTCTGTTGAAACTTGTCCATTTATATCTGTTGAATTGGGCGCATCGGCCGCTGTTTTGGTTTCATTACAGGCGGAAATACTCACCATTAGTAAAACAGTAATTAGTGAAGATATAGTAAAACTTCTTTTGGTGATCTTATTCATATTACCATCCTTAAATTTAATAGATGTTATTAGTATTAGTGTTGATTTATTGCTCAATTTCTAGACTCTTAGATGAGAATAAGTAGAGCTTGTTGTTACGTTCTGCAGTGTTTCATTCGGAACATCATAGACATACCAATTTTGAATGTGATGCTTACTGAAAATTGATTCTGCTAAGGCAATATCAGAGTCCGTTCCTTCAACTATGACGAAACAATCTCCCTGAGAAATGCGATCGCTATAAATTTGAGCGCGCTCATCGGGAATGCCCAAGCCAACAAGTCCACCCACCAAGCTCCCCGCAGCCGCACCAATAACACCTCCAGAAATGGTTGTTGCGATCGCCGTTGCAGCAGCACCTGCCAACATTACGGGGCCTACTCCAGGAATTGCTAAGGCTCCAAGACCGACTAATAAACCAGTAAATCCGCCTATGGTTCCGCCTGCGATCGCTCCATCTGAAGCTGTTTCCGCCGCTTTATTATCATGATTGTGGAATGTATCTATTCCCACTGTCTGACTACTGCTATTAACACTTGTCAATTCAGGATGATCATTAAGATCACGCCCCACTACTGAAGCTCTATCCATTACAAAACCATTTTTTTCTAGTTCCCGCATAGCCATTTCAGTGGTCTCGTAGTTGGGAAATGTACCGACAGCTCTTCGTTGTAAAATCATTACTTTTTCCTCAAATTTTCTTTTTTAAAGTTTTTTACTAATAGTACATATAATATCTAGATGCCCTAAAAAGCGTGCTTTTCTAAATATTAAACTACTTTAATTTTGGCTTATTACTTTTCTTACTTTTCCTACTCAAATTATTATCATCTTTGTTTTTAAAGAGATTAAGCTTGAGTAGTCTGAGGAGATTAGTGTCAACCATGATATTCATTATTATGTCTTCTATAATGCCTAAGAGCCTTCCACCAAGAGACAGATCTTTAGACTTCTTTAATAGATTATTTTCGAGTTTAAGCTAAAGATTTAGTCATATCACATCTAGATTACGAATCTTATACTAACTATCTTAATGCTATCAATCTACCTGCCCTAAACGGTCTATTTCTTTTGATATACTTAATATTATGAATTACTATCTGAAAGAAATGGCGATCACAAAACATACTGTTAGGATCGCCATGATCATAAACTAGTCAATTGTTTTTTGACTTCATCTTTCACATTTTCGACAGTGTGACGAATTTTTGCCTCTGCCTGTTTTGCTTGGCCCTCTGCTTGATCTTGGGGATCACCAGTAACATTTCCGATTACTTCTTGAACCTTGCCTTCGATATTTTTGGCAGTTGCCTTAACCCTATCTTCTAAACTCATGACAGACTCCTTATTGAATTTATTAAATTTAAGATATTAATTTAAGAGTCGGTCTAATGACTCCGTATTTATACGTTAGTAAGTAGTTGTTTGATTTCCTGGATGAATTGATTGAGTATCATACAAAACTTAACAATGCGATCGCCGAGAGTTCATTTTTTAGAGAAATAAGAAAAAATTTTAAAAACTATAATTCATAAAAGTTATTGAGTTACTAAAAACCTAAAAAGTCTGAGGCTCAAAATATAATTAAAAATGTCACAAAAGTCGAATAGTTACTTATTAAAAACGACAAATTCTTAGAATTCAAAAACTTGACCTCGTTTGACAAAACCTAGAAATCCATCTTTTTTTGCATTAGGTAATTGACCTGGTTGATAGCCATAAAGCCACATTTTATTTTTAATTTTTATGGGTAAATCAGTTAATTCATTATAATGGGCATGAACAGGAGTTGGAAACTTCAAGATTTCACAGTCATGAAAAATTAGATCAGACTGCTCATAATAATCCTTTAATTCTTCAAAACACAATTTTGTATCGTTAGTTAAAAATACTTTTTGGTTATTAATTTCAAAGAATAAACCATAGGCTGGCATCAAAATAAAACCCGTATCAACATGATTTAATTTAACTAAACTAAATTTAATATTCTCCCAATTAAAAGAACCTTTAGGCTTTAAAGGATGAACTCTAAAAAAAGTTTCTAAGGTGGCTAATTCTCCTTCAATTGCTTCCATTCCGCCCGCCAAACTTTTATGCCATAATTCAACTGCAATATCTTGACTGAGATATAAAATTGGTTTTTTACAAATGGGATCAAATTTGGTACTAAAGCCGATATATTCTAGTCCTCCTACGTGATCAGAGTGGAGATGACTAATATAAATATCAGTAATATCTAAGTAAGATAAGTCTGCTTCAGATAAAGAAAAACGAATATCTGTCCCACAATCTATCAACAACTTTTTTCCTGATTCGCTCATAAAAAGCATATTCGATTGAAAGTTATCTGAGCCAATAGTAAAGGCTGAACCTGATCCCAAAAAAAGGAATTTCATCTTGAATTTTCTCCAGAGTTACGATTGATTTTGAGCAATTTTATAAAGAGTATTAAGTTGCTGTTCTACGTTAGCTGATTTAGCTGTAAAATAAATATAAAAATTACCATTTTCTGCGGATTGATCGAGAACTTTCGCATAGATATCTTCACTAATTGTGGAGTCTGGATGTAAGAAATTCATTTTAATATTTGTTAAAGCTGGTGGAATTTGTTGATGGGGATGACTACAGATTTGGCCGCTTTTAATCGATAGCTTGATTAATTTTCCTAGAAATATTTTCTCATTAATATGTTTACCATCTAATAAATAATATTGAAGAGGCAATACTTCTGGTAAGGAAAAAAAGATTTCTTCTTCTGGAGTTAATCGCAAATTGAAAGGTTCTTTCATTCCCCCAACATCATAAATAGTAATTGGCTCTTGAATACCTTTTGCTTGCACAGTTTTTATGTTATTAATAATGACTGTTTTTCCAGCTTCTTGTAAAGTAGTTTCTGAAATTAGAATTTGTCCGCCAGTTGTATAAGATTCAATGCGATAAGTTAGATTAACGTGATTGCCAACAATGCCATACTTTGTCCGTTTTTCTGACCCAATATTGCCAACAACAACTTCTCCAGTATTAATACCAATACCCATTGATAAAGACGGAAATCCCCACTGAGTTATTTGTTGATTAACTTGAGTCATAGCTAGCTGCATTTCCAGGGCGCAAGCAACAGAACGTTGAGCATCATCTTCTCGATGGGTCGGCGCACCAAAAAGAACAAGAATACCATCTCCCATAAATTCATCAATAGTACCTTGATATTTGGTGATAACATCGGCCATAGATCCTAGATAAAAATTGAGAATTTTAATGACTTCTTCGGGAGGAAGTTTCTCTGCGGTTGCGGTAAAACCTCTAATATCTGAAGTTAACATGGTGATTTTCCGTCTTTCTCCACCCATTCTTAAGCCAGTCGGATTTTCTAATAAGTTAGCGACAACTTCATTGGTGAGATAACGACCAAAGGTTTTACGAATTTCAACTCCTGTGCGAGCAATATAAGCAGTAATAACGATCGCAGAGCCAAGCAAAGCTAAAGAAGGAGGAATAACTGGAAGCCACCAACCTAACAAAAAAGCTCCGTAAGTAGAACCGAATAAGGTAACAACACCAAGTAAGACAAATCCCCAACGGGAATAAGATTTTTTAATTCCTTCGATATAGCGAAATTGCCAACTAATAGTTGCTCCTGTACCCGACCAGAATAAAATCCACAGCCATTCGAGAGGCTCAGCCCAAGTTCTTATTAAAGGACGATTATTTAGAACCGAACTAATAATTTGACTGGTAATATTAGCATGAATTTCTACTCCTGGAATGCTTTGAGAAAGTCCGACAATGCTGCTATAAGGTGTAAAAAAAACATCTTTAAAACTCTCACCAACTTTGCCGACCAAAATCACGCGATCGCGTCCCCAATCAGCAGGAACTCGATTTTTAAGAATATCCGTCATCGAAACAGTTTCAAAAAATTTATTGCCTCCACGATAATTAATTAATAGTTGAAAACCTCTAGCATCAGCCCAAACATAGGCTCCATCATTTTTTTCAAAGGGAACAAAAACGGTTTTGTCAATTAGCCAATTATCGGTATTTGGGATTAGTTGGGGCGAGATTTTTTCTTTTTCTAAATAATGGGCCGCAAGATGAAAAGCAAAACTATAAACATTTTCCTTGCCATCACTGAGATAAAAAAACCCGCGTCGCACTCGACTATCAGCATCAATAATTAAATCATTAGCCCCAATTTGCCCTTTTTTTTTCAGAATAGATGAAGGAGCGACCGTATCTCTTCCTGCTTCACCCGCAACTTTTTGGATGCCAACTAAATTAGGAGTTGTCTGGAAAATTTTTGAGAGTTTGTCATGACCAGGCGGAACAGGTAAATCTCGATATAAATCCAAACCAATGGCTCTTGGCTTCATCGCTTTCAGTTTTTGCAACAGATCTGCTAGGGTCGCATCGGGAATAATTGATTCTTTCAAATCTCTAATATCATTTTCGTCAATGCCCACAATGCCAATACGGCGATCGCTGATTTCGGGAGGACGCAGACGCATATAAAAATCATAAGTTGTCCATTCCCAACCCTGCAAGATTCCACTCAAACGGATCAAAATAACTAATCCAGCCACAGTCGGTGTCGCAATCCATACACCACGAGTACGCCAAAAAAACGGTTTAATTTTGATCCAAAGGGAATCTAGCATCATTGATTGCCAAGATTTAGAACGGTTTTTCAGAAGAATCAATCAAACTAGAAAAAGTTGAATTATTGGCATTATTAGAAGATTGACAACATTCCACAAAAGGCTGGGAAATCATTTCTTTTAAATTAACTGACTGGAGTAATTCTGTCCAATCAGCAGGGGAAGTAGAACGAACTTGAGCCGCACTATCTAAAGCTTCTAACCAAATTCCTTGTTTAGCATAAAATTTTGCTTTTTCTAACAGATTGCTGCTAGGTAAAGCCGCTTCATTGATCTTTTGATATTCCAAATTTCCTTCAAGAACAATATCTTTATCTCGATGTTTACTATCACAAATAATTTTCAAAGACCATTGATAATATTGATCAGGAGAAAGAGGTATTTTGGGAACGGCTTTTATTTTCATAATCCCTGATTGAGCAGGTAATTTAAAAGTTGTTTGGTAAATAGGATTTTGATTCAGGTCAACAATGACAAATTCTCCCAAGCTCGCTGAATTTGCAGGAAGATAATAATAAAAAGTCGGAGTTGCTGATGCCGTTGTGGCCACATTACTATAATTAGGAGTTAAAGAATTTAAGGATAATTCACCTTCTTTTGTATTCAAACAATTGGAGCCAGTCCCACGAGTTCCACCACCACCCGTTGTTAAAGGTGCGCCCCGATCAGTTCCACTGGGAAATTGTAAGCTGATTTGTTGAGAATTAAGTTTATGAGAATGTTGGGAAATAGAGACAGTAGAAAATCCCATCAAGACAGGAGAAATTCCGAAAATCACCATCAAACAAAAGGGAAAAGTTTTAAAATGATTAATCATAGATTTTTCTCTTAAATTATTTAACTTAAAGTTTTTTAAAGGTGAAATGTTAACCTGTCTTATGATAACCAACGCGATCGCCGATTAGTTATTTTTCCTTTGACGACTTAGTTAAGATAAATTAAATTAAATATTGAAACCCGATCATTTATTCACTAAATTTATGCACGGTATGGCGATTGAATTATTAATTGGATTGTTTTTGAGTGCTTCGTTGCAAATAAAAGTAATTGATGATCAAGAATTGAGATTATCTAGATTTTTACTATCTCAAAAAACAACTTTTCCCGAAATATCAGAACAACTAGAAGAAGAATTAATTAAGGGAATGGATCAGGGAATTAAAGGCAATTATTCTGAAGCCATTCGGATTTTTTCTCGTCTTATTCAAGCTCATCCTTATTATGCTGATGCTTATTATAATCGGGGAATTGCGAAAGCAAAATTAGCAGATAAACAAGGTGCGATTAGAGACTATAACCAAGCTATTCAAATTAACAATAATTTAGCAGAAGCTTATCAAGAAAGAGGATATATCTGGTTAGATTTAGGTAATAAAGCTCAAGCTATTAAAGACTTTCAGAAAGCAGCTCAATTGTATCAACAACAAGGTAATACAATTAGTTATAGTGAAGTTATTAAAAATATCCAATCTCTTCAACAACCCTAAAATCAAGCTATTTAATTTCTTAAAGATCAAAAATTTAAGAGTTATTTAAAAAGCTTAAGGTATCGGTGCATCAGACTTAAAGAAATTTTTAATTTGAGTTACTGCTTGATTAAAATCTTGCCAAGAAAGTTTTAATAATGAAAAAATCCCGACAAAAATTAGTAATGTTCCTATAAAAAAGTTATTTTCATAGAGAAATAAACCTACTAAAACAATAAAATAAGGTGACAGAATATTGCTAATTTTTTCAACTACATTAACAACTTCAGGCTGATTATTAGATTTTGGCAATGTAAATTCTGTATCATTATTAGCAATCTTAAACTCATTTGTTTCTAACTCTAATTCTTGAGCAAATAAGACAGATTCTAAATTAGTCTTATCTTGATCATCAGCGTTTTTAGGAGGTTGTCCAAACATCGGTTTTCTCAATTAATAATAAAAACAACAATCAATTCTTCCCCAAGATAACAAAAAATCTCGGTACGAATCTCAATATTATTATAAAGCTTGCTTAAAAAATAAGTGTTATTTCATCTCTCCGAAGCTTTCCGAAGTCGTAATTCAATGATATTTTTCTTAATAGTAACATCATAATCGGCATAAAAACGTTGTCCTAACAATCCAGGTAAGCCGAGCTTAGGATTAATTGATACTTCTACATTTTTGATTATTAATCCTCCTGCTGTCATCGAAATAACGCGGCCAATATTACTTTGAATAATGCCTCCTGCTGTATGAATAGTCATGGTTTTCTTGCTTTTGGGAATGCCAATTGCTTGAGCAACTTCTTCATTTAAAACAATCACACTCGCCCCCGTATCAAACAACATTTCGACCGTATGTTTTCCATTAAATAATACTTCTACTGTTGGAATGCCGCCAACTCTACGTTTAATAGGAATTTGGAAAAAGTTTTTTGGAGCCACTTTTTGAGGTGAAGAATTGCCACACAATGAACTTAAATTGAGAGATTGACCATTAGCTCCTCGCAAAAAACAGGTGTCTTGAGCCAAAGTAGAAATCGGAAAAGCAACCACAATAAAATGAGTGAAACCGATTAAACTGAATACGATATTTTTCATAAAATTGGCAGGTAAAATATATAATTAGAATTCCCTAAAATACTTAAAAAGTTAACATTAACTAACTGATTATTATCAAATATAAAATGTAGAATAATTATTTTACCCGTCACAGGCTGGAAAACTGTTATACAGACATTTAATAATTAATTATATCTACTTATTTTTAGTTAACTTAATAGGAACATAAATATGGAAATTTTAACTAGCGATCGCATTATTAAAGGATCAAATAAAGATAAGGCACAATTAGTTAAATTTATGACATTAACTTATCAAGAAATCTTTCCCAATCAGACAGATTTTAAACATTTGGTAACTACAGTCGAGCAATATTTGTCAATAGAAACTCCCCTTTGGTGGATGCAATCTGAGACTAATTTATCGCCTACTCCTAATTTAATATTACCGATCGCTGGCCTGTGGATGGGAAATGCGATTGATCAAATTACAGGCAAACGTTATGCTCATATTTTTTTACTTTATGTTGTTCCTGAATATCGTCGTCGAGGCATTGCTAAAAAACTTTTAAAAGAAGCAGAAAATTGGGCGAAAATAAGAGGCGATCACCAAATAGGATTACAAGTTTTTCCGCAAAATCAAGCTGCTATTAATTTATATCAAAAGATAGGTTTTCAAACTCAATCTATAATGATGCTTAAATCACTTTAATGAGTATTAACTATTCATTATTAAAATTAAACCAATTTATATCAATATAATTACTTTTAGCGTAGGGTTCTAAGGCTCCTAAAATACGTTTTCCA
Organism: Snowella sp. SOY_38_metabat_116; assembly: GCA_031396835.1. Lineage (GTDB taxonomy): Bacteria > Cyanobacteriota > Cyanobacteriia > Cyanobacteriales > Microcystaceae > Snowella. The sequence goes on along the minus strand of JANNLO010000124.1, from coordinate 11,129 downwards.
TAGCTATAAGAGTTGACTCTACTATCTAAAATAGTAACAATTCCTTGAGATTCTCTTAAAGGCATAACGGCTCTTTGAATGGCTTGTAAAGCAGTTGGTAATAGATAACCTCGAAACCAATCTTGATGATGACTTTTATAATAATTAACTCGACTAGAAACCAAGGGATGTTCTAAGGAAGGCAAAGGTAAAGTAGCAATAATTAATAATTGTGGCAAAGGCAAATTTTCTTGATGATCATGCCAAAAATTCCAGCCACTAATCAAAATACTATTCTCTGATAGATCGGTTTTTTCTACTTGTACTTTTGTGCCAAATTCGGCTGCTAAAATAGATCCCAATTGAGCTTTAAGAGGAACATCATCTAAGAGAATCACAATGTTATTTATAGTTTTTGAATGGATATTTTGACTAGAAGATTGTTGCTGATTATTGTTTAACTGATTTTGATTTAATGTAACTTTAATTAATTGATAAATTTGTCCGAAAATTACGCCTTTAAATTCAGGAGTATTGGGCAGAGGCAAGCGATCGGGTAAATACAATTGAATAGATTGATTTTGACGACTAGGTAAAAATTTTAAACAAAGTAAATCTTCTAAACCAACATTTTTCCGAAAAATTGTAGCTTCTTTTTCTGCATCTAAAAAGCCACCAATTAAAACTAGAGGAACTTGCCAAAAATTTTTGAGATAGTTTGCTAAATCAATCGGACTAAGATGCAAGCTAAATTGTCCTTTTTGTCGATTAATAGTTGCCCAAAGTAATTGATTTTTTTGAGTTTCTTGCCATCGTTTCCAGAATGTTTTAAAAGCTAATAATAAATTATTTTCTGATAAATTATTTTCTAATTGATTTAATAAATAACTGAGATATTCTTTTTCTCCTGTTTCTAATAAATAACATTCATGGGGATTTTGAGGATGCATAAATAAGGCTTTTGTTAAATAAATGCGAGTTTCTCTAATTAATTCTTGTTGTTGAGGAACTGCCACCATTAACTGTTCCCAATTCTCAGAATTTAAAGTCAGAGTTAAATAATTTCTGGCCCATTCTTCTAAGTAATCTGCTTGATCAATAACGGTGGTAATATTAGCAGGAAAATTATTTTTTTCTTCTAAGCGATCGCCTAACCAAATTTGAGGAGTTGTAATAATTAGATTTTGCCCTGAAACTGGTTTATGATGTTGCATTAACCATCGCTGCAATTGGGGAATTTCAATTGTTTCTAATTGTTCTTTTAAGCGATCGCCAACCACTAAAAGAATCGGTTTTTCACTTAATAAAGCAGGCAATAAATAACTCAAAAAATAACGAGCAGGAGAACTTCCTGTTTGAATCAAAGCAGAACGTTGCAGACGCAGGGCGCGAGAAACCAATCTGGCCATAGTTAAATGGTGATTCCAGAGAGGCTGGGGCTGTTGCCGCAAAAATTCCCTCAAAGAGTCATGAACCTGTGCTTCTAGCAGTCCCATTATTGATAGAGTTAACGATGATTAAATATCTAAACGTTGATAAATTTGATCGAGATTTTTTAAGTGATGTTGGGGATCAAAACAACTTGTAATTTCTTCAGTTGATAATAGTTGATTAACCTGGGGATCTTGAGCAATTAATGCCTGAAAATCACCGTCAATTTTATTCCAAGCTTGGTGAGCGCAATCCTGAACAAGTTTATAAGCTTCTTCTCGATTCATGCCTTTTTCAATCAAGGTTAACATAACTCGTTGACTAAAAATAACGCCACCATAAACATTCATATTCCGTTGCATATTTTCAGGATAAACTAACAAATTTTTGACTAAATCTGTCATTTCTTTCAACATAAAATGGGTCAAAATACAGCTATCAGGAAAAACAACTCGTTCCACTGAACTATGGGAAATATCACGTTCGTGCCAAAGTGCGACATTTTCTAAAGCCGCCACTGCATGACCCCGAATAATTCTCGCCATTCCTGTCAAGCGTTCTGAACGAATGGGATTGCGTTTGTGGGGCATCGCCGAAGAGCCTTTTTGACCTTTAGAAAAATATTCTTCGACTTCTAAAACGTCTGTTCGTTGCAAATTCCGAATTTCTACCGCGAAACGTTCTAAAGAAGCTGCGATCAAAGCTAATTGCTGGACGTATTCGGCGTGAATATCGCGAGAAATCACCTGGGTTGAGGCTGTATCAGGTTTTAATCCCAATTTCTGACAGGCGATAGCTTCTATGCGAGGATCAACATTTGCGTAAGTTCCCACTGCTCCCGAAATTTTTCCAACGGAAATAGTTTGTCTTAACCGCACTAGGCGATCGCGTCCTCGAAAAATTTCAGCTAACCAACCCGCTAATTTAAATCCAAAAGTAATCGGTTCTGCATGAATTCCGTGAGAACGACCCACCATTACCGTATAACGATGTTGCTGAGCCTGATACCGCAGAGCATGGCTTAAATCCTCTAATTGTTGCAAAATCAAGTCCAAACTTGCTACCAACTGCAAAGCCAAAGCTGTGTCTAGTACGTCCGAACTGGTTAAGCCTAAATGAATATAACGCCCCGCATCCCCGACATATTCATTCACATTCGTCAAAAAAGCAATCACATCATGACGAACTTCCGCCTCAATTTCTAAAACCCGTTGGGGATCAAAATTTGCTTTTGTCTTAATTTCTTCTAAAGCTTCTGTCGGAATGTAACCTAATTCAGCCTGGGCCTCACAGACCGCAATTTCGACATCTAACCAAGTTTTCAGTTTATAAGCGTCTGTCCAAAGCGCGCCCATCTCAGGCAGGGTATAACGTTCTATCACAATTTAATAAGTCAATACAACTTTTATATCTTACTACCGACGCGGCCTTTCTCTTTTTATTATTAACACTCTGTAAAAATTGATACATTTTCAACTTAGCGTTATCCCGATTACAATAATTTTTAATTAATCAGTTATATTTATCTCACAACATTTTCTTTTAAAATTCAAAAAAATCATATCTCTAACTACTAGCTTTGATTTTAAAAGCAGAACATGATTTAAACCTTAAAACTTAGATTATTATTCCATGTCCAAATCCGCTAATTCTAACCTTTATAACTTCCTGAGCATTGGTCAACGAGGTGTGGGAAAAACCGTCTTTTTAACAGCTTGTTATCTCGAATGCCATCAAGATAAAGAAAAACAACGTTTACTTTGGTTTGATTGTGAAGATAAGCAGGTTCGCCAAACTATTGATGACATTTTAATTTATGTTTCTAAAACAGGAAATTATCCCCCTGCAACCCTTAAAATTACTAATTTTGAATTTAATTTAAAACAACGAAATCAACGAGGAAGTAAGACGATTGGCAAAGTTAAATGGTGGGATACACCAGGCGAAATTTGTAATATTCACAATATTTCTTTTACAACAATGATAGCTAATGCTGATGGCTGTTGTTTATTTTTGGATGTTCCTAATTTAGTCGAATCGGCTGATTGCGCATCAACATTAAATCAGTTATTACAACCATTAGAAACAGTGATTGAATTTATGAATCATGAAAATCTTGATCTGCCTTTAGCCTTAATTTTAAACAAATGTGATCGTCTAGTTGATCATCCTCTTCATTGGCAAAGATTAAAGAAAGCTTTATCTCCTTTAATAACAAAATTACAGAAATTAGAAGCGAATTATCAATTTTTTTACTCTGAAATTCCTATTGTAGTTGTTGATGGTGTTTCAAAGTTCCAGCTAACACGTGTGGGAACTCCAATTTATTGGCTTTTTGCAGAAATTCATCGATCGCGATCGCGTCTTTCGAGTGATCACCCTGAGAAATCGAATTACTATATTCCCACACCTCTACCCAGATTTTTAACGTCTTTACTCGGAATTAATCCCCAACTTGACTTGCTAAACCAAATTCCTAAAAAACGTTTATTAATAGGATTAATGATATTTATGGGATTAATTTCCCTGGGATCTGCATTGATTCTTCAGCAAACATTCGACATTAATTCGTCTCCATCGTCCAAATCATCAGACAAATCCCCTTCCAGATAAAATATTGAAATCCTTGCTTGATAAGCTTTTTAAGGATTAATTTCCCCGCATTTTTTCTGAGCAAGTTATCATAGTAAAAACAAGTCATTATGCCTCTACCTCCTTGAATAATGAAACGATTTTCTCAACAGCAGCCTCGCCAATCCTCGTTTACTAATTTTTTCCTAGTAAAATTGCTGACCAGTTGGACATTAGTTCAAACTTTATTAATTGCCACACCAACTGTCGCCCAATCTAAACCTAATGCGATCGCAAGTTCTACCCTGACCTATGGCCAACTCTACAAAGATATTAAAAGCGGCCGAGCAACAAAGGTAGAAATTGATCCGCTCACCCAAAAAGCCCTAGTTACGCTCAAGGGACAGCCAGCCGATTCTGCACCGAAAACTGTCAAATTATTTAAAAACAATCCTGAGTTGATTGCCGCTTTAAAAGACAGCAAGGTGAATTGGGGCATTCGTCGCACTTCTGATAATTCGGCACTTATCACTTTATTGAGTCATATTCTGATTGCAGGAATTTTAATTGGGCTGTTGTTAATGGTTATTCGTCGCTCAACCCAAGCTTCTGGGCAAGCAATGAGTTTTGGGAAATCTCGTGCGCGTTTTCAAATGGAGGCTAAAACTGGTGTTGGTTTTGAAAATGTGGCAGGAATTGATGAAGCTAAAGAAGAATTACAAGAAGTAGTGACTTTTCTGAAGCAACCCGAAAAATTTACAGCGATCGGCGCAAAAATACCCAGAGGAGTTCTTTTAATCGGGCCGCCTGGAACAGGAAAAACTTTACTCGCTAAGGCGATCGCAGGAGAAGCAGGAGTTCCTTTTTTTAGCATTTCAGGTTCAGAATTTGTAGAAATGTTTGTGGGAGTTGGAGCATCACGGGTACGAGATTTATTTAAAAAAGCGAAAGAAAATGCACCTTGTCTGATTTTTATTGATGAAATTGATGCAGTCGGTCGTCAACGAGGCGTGGGCTATGGCGGAGGAAATGATGAACGAGAACAAACTCTCAACCAATTATTAACAGAAATGGATGGTTTTGAAGGAAATACAGGAATTATTGTGATCGCTGCGACCAATCGACCAGATGTTTTAGATTCAGCTTTGCTCCGTCCAGGACGCTTTGACCGCCAAGTAATGGTAGATTATCCTGATCTCAATGGCCGTCAAAAAATTCTAGAAATCCATGCTCAAGACAAAAAAGTTGCTGAAGAAGTAGAACTCGCAACAGTGGCACGAAGAACTCCAGGTTTTACAGGAGCAGATTTAGCTAATGTGCTTAATGAAGCGGCAATTTTTACGGCCCGAAGACGCAAAGATGCGATTACGATGGCTGAAATCAATGATGCGATTGATCGAGTAGTGGCAGGAATGGAAGGAACGCCTTTAGTTGACAATAAAAGTAAACGCCTGATTGCCTATCACGAAGTTGGTCACGCGCTGGTTGGCACATTATCACCAGGTCATGATCCCGTTGAAAAAGTGACGTTAATTCCCAGGGGACAGGCTCAGGGTTTGACATGGTTTACGCCCGATGAAGAACAAGGTTTGATGACGCGATCGCAGTTATTGGCCCGAATTGCTGGATTATTGGGTGGACGGGTTGCCGAAGAAGTTATTTTTGGGTATGAAGAAATTACCACAGGAGCTGGTAATGATATTGAAAAAATCACCTATCTCGCTCGACAAATGGTCACAAAACTAGGAATGTCTGACTTGGGCTTGGTTGCTTTGGAAGGAGAAAATGATAATTCCCTCGGTGGCGATTGGGGTAAACGTTCTGAATATTCCGAGGCGATCGCCGCCAAAGTTGACCGAGAAATTCAATCGATCGTCAAAATAGCTCATCAGCAAACCTATAAAATTATCGAAGAAAATCGAGTTTTGATGGATCAAATTGTAGATTTGTTAATTGAACAAGAAACTATTGAAGGGGATCAATTCCGTCAATTAGTAGAAAAGTCCTAATTCACAAAAGATAAAGTGCTATAGCGGAATTCACTTGAATGAGGTATGAATATAAAAAATTTTAGTAAAGTACTAATTAAAAAATAATGAAAGCTTATTTTGTAGAATTTCGCAAAAAAATATGGATAAAAGAACAAATGATGCAACCTTGGATGAATTAAGACAAAAATTAGAGAAAGAAGCCAATGTAGTGGTAAGTAAATCAACGGTTAATAGGATCTTAAAAAGACTAAATTTAACGCGTAAAAAAACGATACACGCGAGTGAACGATATACAGAAAGAGTACAGAAAGAGAGGTTAATTAACAGTTAGAGTATTGGGAAAGAATTCAAGACGTAAGGTCTGAAACCATGGCATTTCTTGATGAAGCAGATACTAATAATAAACTGAAGCTGATTAAGCGACGCAGTTATGGGTTTAGAAACTTCAACAATTTTGTACTTCGTTATGATTTATCCTTCTCTTTAGCTTCCTGATTTTACCTCACAGGTCTGGTAGAGCCATTTAGAATTGCCGCTTCAAATGTAAAGTCTTCTTACGGAATTGAACATTTCTCCATAATGATTTATCCTGTGATCAGTATTTTTTTCATAAAAATACAACAAAAAACGTTCCCATTAAGCTTTATTAGTGTCAAATGCCTGAGCAAAAGTTTGTTATCACCTTTGATGGTGTGAATGATCGCATTGAATTGTCTAAAGGGTTTCCCTCCATTGAAAAAGCTATCACTATCGAGTTTTGGGCTAAAGGAGAAAATAGTCTTTCACAGCAGACCACTATTTTATGGGCTTATGACGCTCAAAATACCCGCATTTTAGGTATTCATTTGCCTTGGAAGCACAACGCAGATACCCGTATTTTTTGGGATGCGGGTAATCAAACTGGGTATGATCGCATTGAAAAACCTGTCCAAATCACTGATTACAATGTCTGGACGCATTGGGCTTTTGTTAAGGATGCTGTCACTGGACAAATGTACATTTATCAAAATGGCAAACTCTGGCATCAAGGCGGTGGACAAAACAGAACTTTAAGCCCAATTCAAAAATTTGTCATTGGTGCTGCCGCCAACGCTGCTTACCCTTGGAAAGGCTCTCTTGCTGAATTTCGGATTTGGAATCAAGCCCGCACCCAACTAGAAATTGAACAACAGATGAATCGTCGTCTGGTGGGTAGTGAAAAAGGATTATGTCTCTATCTTCCCTTGAATGGAGATGCGAATGATCGCACGATCGCTGGCAATCACGGCAAACTATCCGAAACAACTTGGACAGAAACACAGCTCCCTGTGCAACTGGAAACTCAACAACAATCTGTCCTCTCCTTTGATGGCAAAGACGACTTTATTTCTTGTGGTAAAGGGCAAAGTTCTGACAAGGGAGCGAGGTTTCTTGGTCTTTCTCAAACTATCACCTTAGAAGCTTGGATAAATTTATCTGCCTATAAAGGTGGTGCGATTTTTACGAAGCAATATAATCCCACCGAAGCAGATAAACCTGGTCAACCTCCTCTAAATAAAGCGGCTATTTTCTATGGTCTTTCTATTAACGAAACTACAAAACTACCAGTATTTACCTACTCCACAAAAGATAAAACTAATCTGGTTGTAGAAGGAACGGTTAAGACAGAGATTTGCTTGGAACGCTGGTATCATTTGGCTGCCGTTGTCAGTAACCAGCAGGTTGAAATTTTTGTAAATGGTCAGTCCCAAGGCGCAGTTCCATTGGAAGGGGCGATCGCCGATAACGCTGAAGCAGATCTTTTAATTGGCAAAAGTTATGCCGCGAATTCTTATTTAGCGGGTCAACTAGCAGAACTCCGCATTTGGAATATTCCCCGCACCGCCGCCGACATTCAAGCCAATATGTCTCGTCGTTTAGAGTCCATTGAATCGGGCTTAGTTGGCTATTGGTTATTAGACAAAGGTTCAACTGAAATCGCCTACGATTCTTGTTTTTCTGACAACTTTGGGATTATTTCTGGCGCGACTTGGAGCAAATCTAAATTACCCGTTGCCATTCTCAGCCGCAAAGAGAAATTTAGCTATGCTGGCAAAATAGGTGATGTTCGTGCCTTAGATGCTTTTAAACCGTTGCCCTCTGAGGTACACCCACCCGCACGCTGGCTGGCTAACTTCTATCAATCAGCTTATGGTTTGGGAGGAGCAACTAAGGATGTTTTAGTGCGCCAGGTATTAATGGAAAATGCTGGTGACTTTAGTAAAATTCCCGCCAAATTACCACCTAAACAGATTGCAACTGCTCCAGAAAATCTCACCCGTCTGCGTCTGGATAAATACAGTGATGAGTTTTTTGTAGAACGCCGTCTCAATGGTTTTAATCCTGGTCAACTCAAGCGAGTGCAAAATCAGCCTTGGCAATATGTCATCCGCTATGATATGAGTGGTATTCAAAAAATTGATGATCACGGCATTTTGCCCAAATTAATAGAGGCTCGTTTCTGTTTAGAAGGGCAACAACTCACTCCCCACTCCATCGAATACACTCTCTTTGGTGAAACACAAGTCCAAATCCAACGCCCTGGTAATCAAGACTGGGAATCGGCCAAAAAACTATTCCGTTGTACTGAATTTCTTTATCACGAAACAGGAATACACTTGGGTCGTCTCCACCTGAATATTGATCAGTATGCAATGGCGTTGTATCGTAATGTCATCAATAATCCCATTCAAAAGTTACTCGAACCTCATCTAGAAATTGTCCTGAATATGAATACACGGGGTGTATTTGCGATTCTGGGCTACAAAGACAAGAACGGCAAGGATGTAGATGGTGCTGTTACTTTTCTCTCCTGTGTGGATGTTGACAATATGTATGTCCTCATTCGTCAGGAATTGAGTAATATGACCTATCGCAATGGCAACCCGCGATCGCAATTTTTGCCAGATTATGTTACCAATAACTACTTTGATCGCAGTGCTTCCACGATGTGGCGGATTATTACCGACTATGTGAGTCGCTTCTTTGCTAAAAACCGTGCAGACATTCAAACTTACTGGTCAGAAATTGTCGGTATGTCGGAAGACCTCAGTGCCAATAGTATTCTCAAAAAAGAATTGGGAACTCTGGACATTAAAACCATGCAAGACCTCCAGGATTTGTGTGTTTATGTGATTTACAACAGCACTTTCTACCACTCCTGGGTTAATAACAAGCAATTTGAGGACGCTGGTGATGTTGAGTATGTGACCATGAGTGCATGGAAAGATACTGACCCTTTACTCGCCGCCAGACACGCTAAACAGATATTGTCCATGCAAAACCTGACAGCAGTTCGTTGCAACTTGATCATGGATGTCGGCCCTGCTGATCTCAAAGATGCGATTTGGAAACAACGCGCTCAAATCGAACCAGGACTACCCATGGATAAGCTGATGATGAGTATCAGTATTTAGCAAGCTAATTTACCAATTTATTGACAACTTCTAGAGGCATTAAACATGACTGTTGCGGAAGACAGAAAGGCAAATCAAGAAAAATTCATCTATGCGGCGGACATCCCCACCTTTGATGTCACCAAACCCCTGCCTCCCACCGTGCTACCAAGCCTGAAGTGGCAGTATAATTTTAAATGCAGTGCCTATGGTTTAGGTTTAGTGCGACCGATTACCACTGCTCCTAACCTCAAAAGTGGGGGGGATGAGCTTAATGCTGTTTCCTACCTGATCCCCAATCTCACTCGTCTGCGTCCTGATAAATTTAGTGATGAATTTTTTGTGGAGCGTCGTCTCAATGGTTTTAGTCCTGGTAAACTCAAACGAGTAGAAAATCAGCCTTGGCAGTATTTTATTCGTTATGAATTTAATGATGTAACTGTTGATGCCAATGGTATTCTCCCAAAGTTTATTGAAGCTCGTTTTTGTCTGGATGGTCAGCAACTTCATGTCCATTCGATTGAATTTCTCCTTTATGGAGAGAGGGAGATCAAGAACCTCACTCCCCGTGATCAGGATTGGGAATGGGCTAAAAAACTCTTTCGCTGTGTTGAGTTTATCCTGCACGAAACCGTAGCTCATTTGGGTGGTACTCACCTGAATATAGACCAATACGCAATGGCTTATTACCGCAATGTGGTGAATAACCCAGTTATTGAATTGCTAGAACCACATTTTGAGGGCTTACTATCTATCAATCAACAAGGTTTAGCGGAACTGGTTGGTTCAGAAGGGAAAGAGGGTGTTGTTCCCCAACTTACTGCACTCAATATCCAGGACACTCAGCGCATCCTAGTAGCAGAATTGAAAACCCTCACCTACCGCAACTGGAGTCCTCGATCGCGCGCACTGCCCGATTATGTGACGAATAATCACTATGACCGAGCCGCGATCGCCATGTGGAAGATCATTAATAAATACGTTAAGGAGTTTTTCGATCAAAATCAAGCTGGTATTCAAGAATACTGGTCGGAAATTGAAGCCATGTCTAAGGATTTGACTGCCCATTCTATTCTCAAACCAGAATTGGGAATATTAGACATCAAAACTCTCCAAGATCTTCGGGAAATGTGCGTTTATGTCATTTATATCAGCACCTTCCAGCATTCCTGGGTGAATCACAAACAGTACGACGATGGTGGTGACATTGAGTATGCAACCCTCGGTATCTGGAAAGAGAAAGACCCAATGACGGCTGTCAGAAATGCCCGACAGTTAACCACTACTTTGAACCTGACTTCTGTTCGCCAGAATCCAATCATGGGTGTGAATCTGCCTGTTGCCAACAAGCTCAAAGAAGCACTCTGGGAAAATCGAGATCAAATCCAACCAGGAATTGCGATCGATACAATATTGATGAGTATCAGTATTTAGTACTGTGGAAATTCGCTGATTTTGCTTTTATTCCCAGGACTGACGCTATAAATCTCGGAAAAACTCTTTCCGTTGTTAATAAGCTGTCAACTATCTAAAACGAATACAGGCAAGGGGCTTAAGCCCCTTGTTACAAAACTTTCAGCAAAATCGTTATGCAACTATCAAACCCGCATTCAGCAGGTTATTTAAGACAAAAAATAATATTGCCGAGAAGAGGAACCAAGAAACTGCAAAATCAAATTTTGTTTAGGCGTGAGTGGGATAGAAGACTTAACCCCATTGATAAAGACAAGATGAACAGACTGAA
>JANNLO010000096.1:0-15682 GCA_031396835.1 Snowella sp. SOY_38_metabat_116 | reverse complement strand
GATCGCCTAGTTTATGAACTTTACGGACTTACTGAATAAGAGATTGCTATTATTGAAAACTCCCAATGAATAAAATCTTAAAGTCTGCCTGAAATTAGTCGTTTCTTTGGAATTATTATTACTGTTAATTATAATGACCATAATCCTCCTCATTTTCATGTTCGCTATCGAGCCAATTCCGAAATTCATACCGCAATTTTTGAACCCGTTCTCTTCCTTGCTCAGTCGCTACTAACGCTTTTTATGTTTTAATTTTAAACACTTAAAGGTACGACTTAAGCTTGATGTACTTACAACTCCATTTCCTTTTTTTGTTGCAATTTCTCTTGGATTGCCCTGTGTTAAAAGCGCGATCATCGTAAAAAAAGGCTAATGATGCTGTAAAATCAATCCTAAAGCATTTAATAAGCCAATTTTATATGAAAAACTTTGTTATTATCGGATCTAGCTTTTTAGCGGCCTCAGTCTTATTCCTCACTGCCTGTAGTCAAAACACGCCAACAGTTGCTAATAGTCCGAAAAATGAAACTATTTCTACTGCCACCAATAATGACGGAATCCCCATCGGCATTGCCCTTGCTCAAACCAGTAATGTCGCACTTTTAGGACAAGAAGGCGTTGCAGGTAGCAAAATTGCGGAAAAATACTTTAATGACAAAGGTGGCATCAACGGAACTCCCATTCGATTAGTTTTACAAGATACGGGCGGTGACGAAGCAGGTGCTATCAACGCTTTTCAAACCCTAATCACGCAAAATAAGGTGGCAGGAATTGTGGGGCCGACTCTTTCTCAACAGGCTTTTAGTGCTGATCCTGTGGCTGAACGGGCGAAAGTTCCTGTAATTGCCGCTTCTAATACTGCTAAAGGAATTCCCGACATTGGAGATTATGTGGCGCGAGTTTCTGCTCCTGTGACAATTGTTGCTCCTAATTCTGTTAAAGCGGCTTTAAAAATTAATCCTCAAATTAAAAGAGTAGCGGTGTTCTTTGCTCAAAATGATGCTTTTAATAAATCCGAAACTGAGGTATTTCAAAAAACAGTTAAAGATCAAGGTTTAGAACTTGTGACTGTGCAAAAATTTCAAACTACCGATACAGATTTTCAAACCCAGATAACGAGTGCTTTGAATCTCAAACCCGATTTAATTATTATTTCTGGACTGGCATCTGATGGCGGAAATTTAGTTCGGCAACTACGAGAATTAGGCTATAAAGGTTTAATTATTGGCGGCAATGGTTTAAATAGTTCTAATATTTTTAGTGTCTGTAAAGAGCAGTGTAATGGAGTTTTAGTTGCCCAAGCTTATAGTCCTGACCACAAAAATGCGGTAAATGAAAACTTTCGCACGGCTTATTTTAATCAATATAAAAAACAACCACCGCAATTTAGCGCGCAAGCATTTTCAGCAGTCCAAGTTTATGTGGAAGCCTTGCAAGCTTTAGATAAAAAATCACCCATAAAAAATCTCTCTTTGGAACAATTACGTACTGATTTAAATAAACAATTACTAACAGGAACTTATGATACTCCTATTGGTATTATTTCCTTTTCTCCTACGGGGGAAGTCAACCAAAAAGATTTTTATGTTGCCCAAATGAAGGTTGATGCAGATGGTAAAAATGGTCAATTTGTTTATTTGAAATAAGCTTTCTTTTGGTAAATTCTACGCAACCCATAAATGTTGGGCAAAACGAACGGACATTAAAATTAATAATAATCCGAAAAATCCCATCACATTAAAACCCCAACGATGATGGCGAGAAAGGAGCAGTCCAAAGGCGATGCTGACCGAAATAATGGCATAAACATGGCGATCTAGGGAAATTGTTCCCCCAGAAGCAAGCAACATCCCTAGTCCACAAAATCCGTAGTTAACGACTACTAAGCTCAATTCTTTCCTCAATTTCCAGAGTAAATAAATTGATCCTAGTACCGATACCGTATTTAAGAGTGGATCGCCGATCAGTAACCAAAGAACTAAAAAAAGAAAGCAATAGCCGTAATCGAAAAATTTAAGGCCAATTTTCTCTTTAAATCGCCATAATCCCCAGGCCAGCAAAATAATTATCCCAAAAACAAGGGGATGGGTCACTTCTTTTAATTTTCCTGCATTCCAATTATTTCCCCCTGCCACAATCTCCACAATCATCCGTAACCATCCTGTCCAATCAAAACCTTGGCTACGATTCCATTGACTGTATTGCACCGTAATAAAAGCCCAGGGATCACGAAAAGTTAACCAACAATAAATGCTATAAACCATTACCCCAATCCCCGCACCTAAGCTTGCAATATAGGCAGATAAACCAGATTTACGGAGATATGCTGTTAATAAAAGGGCGGGAATGATTGCGAGTCCCGTTACTCGTGATGCGGTTGCCAAACTTCCCCACAAGGCAGATTGCCAGAAGGATTGACGGTCAAAAGCTCTAAGTGCGGCCGTACTAAAAAAAAGAAATATTCCTTCGCTATAAACGACACTGCCGAACAGGGAAAGGGGACACCAGGCTAAAACTGCCGTAGTCCATCGTGCCGCCTGTATGCCATTGTGGGATTTCACCCAGTCATAGACCAATAAAAGGGTTCCTAAAAAAGCAAGATGATTAATAATTGTTCCTGCTATAGTCGTAGAAATTCCTAGTTTGCTCAATAAATAAATGGCAATTGGAAACAAAGGAAAAAATGCAACATTAGCTCCAGGTTGCTGATTTTCCAGTATTTCGTATCCAGAACTGGCAATTTTTTCATAAAAATCACTATCCCAGACAGAAAAAACTTCCCATCCGAAATGAGATTGAATGCCTCCTGGTGGTGCGGGTAAGAGCGGTGCAATTAGCAACATCGCCACTAAAATCACTATTCGGCTAAATAGCCACATATATGCTGGAAAAACCAGATTATCTTTGTTTAAGAGACCTAATTTAGGGAGTGATTTTAGCTTTGATGCTGACAATTTAGACATGAGTTAATCTTAGAAAGTAAAAATAAATTATTGAGATCTCATTGCGATCTTAATATTAAGATAAAAATGGTGTAAATAATCTGCAAAATATCGCATAATCTCTTAATTATATTGTAGAATAACTAATCTCAATTCTACTTTATCCAACAAAATGAAATGGATATATCCCTACTTCTACAAAGTTTCTTGAATGGTTTATCAATTGGTAGCATTTATGCAATTTTTGCCCTGGGCTATACTTTAATATTTTCTATTTTAGGTATTATCAATTTTGCTCATGGTGCAATATTTACGTTAGGAGCTTATTTTACCTATGCTTTAATGGGTGAAGCTTTTGGATTTAATGGCTTACTCGCGAATCTTCAACTACCGATTAAACTACCTTTTTTTATAGCTTTATTAATCAGTAGTATTTTCGCTGGTTTAGTCGGTATTGCGATTGAATATATCGCCTTTCGTCCCCTCAGAAAACGGAAAGCAGATCCTTTATTAACAGTAGTATCAAGCTTAGGAATTGCTCTTATTATTGTCAATTTAATTCAATATTTAGTCGGAGCCGAAAGTTATACTTTTCCGAGTAATACCTATGGCAATTTACCTGCTGCAATTAATTTTGGATCTCTGGAGAAACCGATTCCTATTCGTACCGTACAAATTGTTATTTTCTTAGTTTGTGGCAGTGTATTAAGTATTTTAACTTATGCGATTAATTGTAGTCGTTTTGGAAAAGCAATGAAAGCCGTAGCAGAGGATCAAGTAACAGCTAGCCTATTGGGAATTAATACCAATTTTTTTATTGTGGGGACTTTTTTTGTCAGTAGTTTCTTAGCAGGATTAGCAGGAACATTGGTAGGATCAAGTGTCAGTATTTCTGGCCCCTATTTAGGAATTACTTTTGGTTTAAAAGGATTAGCAGTAATTGTTTTAGGTGGACTAGGAAGTATTCCAGGCGCGGTTTTAGGCGGATTATTAATTGGTATTACAGAAGCCTTTGTTCCTGCCGATTATTCAGCTTATAAAGATGCGATTGCTTTTAGTATTTTATTAATAATGTTATTAGTAAAACCAGAAGGATTGTTAGGTCGTCGCTTAATTCAAAAAGTTTAAAATTACCGTTAATAATAATTGACTTTATGCTAAATTTGTTGAATGATTATGCTCCTTTAATAATTTCGATGATGTTGGGTGCATTGTTAGGAATTTCTTTATATTTACCTTTAATGACTGGTCAATTGTCCTTAGCAAGTCCAGGTTTTTATGCAGTCGGTGGTTATATTGCCGCGATACTTTCTACTAAAGTTTTTCCTACATCGGGTTTATATCCCTGGTATTTTCTATTATTAGAAATGCTCATTGCTGGCTTAGTTAGTTTTGTTTTAGGTTTAATCGTAGGGATTCCTGTTTTAAGATTGCGGGGAATATATTTAGCGATCGCAACAATTGCTTTTGTAGAAATATTACGAATTTTTTCTTTAAATTTAGAGATAACTGGCGGAGCCGTTGGTATTTTTGGAATCCCGCAACCTTTTCAATATACATTAGAATATCTTTGGGTCATTTTACCTTTATTAATTGTTAGCAGTATTATCATATATCGTATCGAAAATATTCGTGTTGGTAAAGCTTTTATTGCTATTCGTGAAGATGAATTAGCGGCCGAATCAATGGGAATTAATCCAACTTATTACAAAGTTTTAGCATTTACTTTAGGAGCAATTATCGCAGGAATTTCAGGCGTTATTAGTGCGCATTTTTTAAATACTTGGAATGCTCGTCAAGGAACTTTTGATGCCAGTATTATTTATTTAACATCGGTTTTAATTGGCGGAACAAGAACTTTTGTTGGCCCCATTTTAGGCGGAATGATGTTTACGGCTCTGCCCGAAATTCTGCGATCGCTGGCGAATATTCCGAATCTACCTTTGTGGTTAATCGGATTTTTGAAAGATGGTCGTCTGATTATTTTTGGATTTTTAATTGTGATTGGAACTCTCTTTTTTCCTCAAGGATTAGTGACTCCTGATTTATTGAAAAGTTTTCCTAAAACAATGCAGTCCTGGTTTGGTAAAATTAGGTTAAAAAAAACATCATGAATACAGCTTTTAAAACACTCGATCATCAGCCAATTTTAACAGTCAAAAATATTAAAAAAAGTTTTGGAGGATTAGTAGCAGTTAACGATATAAATCTTAGTGTTAATCAACAAGAAATTTTTGGTTTAATTGGCCCAAATGGTGCTGGAAAAACAACTTTATTTAATTTAATTACAGGATTAATTGAACCTTCTAGCGGTCAAATTTTCTGTCAAGATCAACTTATTTCTCATCTTAAACCCCATCAAATTGCAGCCAAAGGAATTGCTCGCACTTTTCAAAATATTCGTCTTTTTGGAGAATTATCTGCCTTAGAAAATGTAATTGTGGGAAGACATTTACATACTAAAAGTAATTTTTTAACAGGTATTTTAGGATTACCTCAAGCCTCACAAGCAGAAAAACAAACTCAACAAAAAGCAAGAGAATTAATAGATTTAGTCGGTTTAGGCGATCGCCTTCTAGAAAAAGCTAAAAACTTATCTTATGGTGATCAAAGAAGATTAGAAATTGCGAGAGCTTTAGCCTTAGAACCAGCATTATTATTATTAGATGAACCTGCTGCGGGAATGAACCCAAATGAGAAACAAATCTTAAGTGAATTTATTCGAGATTTACGAACCAATTTTAAACTTACAATCATTTTAATTGAACATCATGTTCCCCTCGTGATGGGATTATGCGATCGCATTGCAGTTTTAAATTTCGGTAAATTAATTGCCCTTGGTCAACCCGAATTAGTCCGCAATAATTCTGCTGTTATTGAAGCTTATTTAGGAGTCGATTAATGTTAGTTTCCTCGTCCCATCGTTTATTAGAAATTTCTCAATTGTGCGTTAATTATGACGGCATTCAAGCATTAACAAATGTAGATTTATACATCGATCAAGGTGAAGTTGTGACCCTGATTGGAGCCAATGGTGCAGGCAAAACCACCACTTTACGCGCTATTTCTCGGCTGATTAATCTCCGTAGCGGTCAAATTTTTCATAATGGTCGTCTGATTAACTATTTTTCTACTCATCAAGTCGTTAAACTCGGTTTAGCTCATTGTCCCGAAGGTCGGCGGATTTTAACTCAACAAACTGTTTTAGATAATTTGGAATTGGGAGCCTATGTTCGCTCAGATTTTTTGGAGATTCGCCGAGATATTGACCATCAATTGCAATTATTTCCGCGTTTGGCCGAACGTCGTCATCAATTAGCAGGAACTTTAAGCGGCGGAGAACAGCAAATGTTGGCGATCGCGCGTGCATTAATGAGTCGTCCCCAATTATTGCTTTTGGATGAACCAAGTTTAGGACTTGCGCCAGCGATCGTAAAAGAAATTTTTACCATTATTCGCAACCTCCGAGAAACGGGAGTCACTATTTTATTAGTCGAACAAAATGCCAATCTCGCACTGCAAATTAGCGATCGCGGTTATGTTTTAGAAAGTGGCCGAATAACCTTAAGCGGAATTGCGTCGGAATTGTTGCATGATCAAGCCATTAAAAAAGCCTATTTAGGTTAAGCAAATTACGTTAAAACTATATATTTTCGTTAAAAAAACGGCGTTGCATAATAGAGATATGAATGGAGGAAATCAAAATGAAATGTCCTGAGTGTAAATCTACCCATATCCGTAAAAATGGGTTCAATAAACGGCGTTGCTGATTTGAACTATGAATTCTCCTTCGTCTAATTTGAAAAAGCTAGTCTCAAACTGATTTTTGGATATGTGCAAAATCATCATTCATATCTTGATTCAGCAACGCCAATATCTGGTCTCGTCTGTTCATCTCCGCAATTATTTTGCCCACTGCTGTTATTGTACGTCTTGAATACGCAAAGGGCTGTATGTTAAAATTACTTACTTGAAACTCTCAAAAGTATCAAAACAATTGTATGAGAATAATAGCTATGTCATCTTTGAAAGAAACAAAAATATTTAATTATGCCAGTCTCGATCTAGATACAGCGCAATTTGTCCAAGAGCAAACTGGAGAGATTCGGGGTTTAATGCGTCGTACTGCCCAAGATATTTTTGAAATTGGCCAAAAATTGGTAGAGATCAAGGCAAAACTGGGCCATGGCCGTTTTGGTACTTGGTTAGCAGTAGAATTCGATTGGACAGAACGCACTGCTCAACAATTTATGAATGTGGCCCGTCAATTTAAAGCCGAAAATTTTTCGGATTTACAGTTAGCTCCTTCTGCTCTCTACCTTTTAGCCGCTCCCTCTACTCCTCAGAAGGCACGACAGGAAGCGATCGCGAGAGCCGAATTAGGAGAAACCATTACCTATAAAACTGCTAAGGCAATTAAACAAGAACATAAAAGCTCTCAATCTCCCCCGCTTCCTGTTTCTCCTGTTTCCCCTATCACCCCGTCATCCCTAGAAATTATTTCTCTGCGGTCTACCCAGGAAATTCCCACCGAGATTGCTCTCCAGCCATCTGTTTTAAGGGAATCTAGGGATTGGTATCAACTGGGTCAACATTTTTTGTATAGAGGAAGTCCCCAAAATAAAACCTTTTTAGAGCGTTTACCCAAGGATATTGCAATGGCGATCGCCTTTCCCTCAAAACGCCCTTGGCAATGGCAGTTACCCCAACTCCCCAAATCAGAATTGACTTTTTTTAGCCATTATCAAGACGTTGACCCCCAGACCCTGACAGAAATGGTTCGTCTTTCTTTTTTACTTTATTCCGAAAGTCGAGATACGGTAGTATTTGCTTTTTTACCGACTCCCCAACTTCTCCTTCTCGCTCATAGTTTGGACTGTAGCTGTTGGATTGCCGATCCTGATCCCCAACGCCATGAAGCCGCGATCGCGATCTGGGAAAAAAATCCCTCACTCAGTGGAACTTTTCGGGAACTAGTCCTGTAGATTCACTTTCTATTGAAAAATGAGACTGATATTTTATTTTAATAAGTCTAGAGATCGGATAACGTTATCCGACGCGGGAAATCTCAAGATCAAGTAAGAAACAAAGGCTTGTCCTGATATTGTCTTTCTTTCTGGTATGATTTAACCTAGTTTTCTCGTTGGTAAGTATCAATAATAAATAAAAAAAGCTAGTGCTTCAAATACGGCGAAAAAACGATGTTTAGAAAAAAAAGAGCAGATAAATGGTAGTAATCAATTTATTTGTCGGGATCAGCACTATTAACCATGACCGTTAGGCTTTGTGTGCTCAGTAATGCGGGAGGAACTGGCAAAACGACTGTCAGTGTTCATTTGGCCTATGCCTTAAGTGTTTTGGGTTTATCGGTTGTCTTGATTGATCTCGATCCCCAGGGATCATTAACTTTGTTTTGTGGTTTGCCCGAACCTGCCGATGTGGATCAAAGTACGGCGGTTATTTTTCGAGAAAATTTTGAAGGAGAGTGGCCTCTAGTTTCTTGTTGGTCTGATTATACGGATCGGGTTCAGGTTTGTCAGGGAGGATTGATGTTAACCCAAACCACCCAGGAGATTGCCCTCCATCCCAGGGGAGCTTATTTGTTGGCAGATGCCCTAGAGGATTACCCCTTGTCCCAGGATGTGGTTATTTTCGACTGTCCTGCGACCTTGGGGCCTTTACCCTTGGTGGCGATGGCTTCTGCGACCCATGTGTTGATTCCCGTGCAACCCCAACCAAAATCGATTCAGGGAAGTGCTAAGTTATTGGAGTGGATCTATCTGACGGCTCGGAAGTTACGTCTGCGCCCTGTGCCTCAAATTTTAGGATTTTTGCCTAATCAGTATGACCGTAAACAGGCGACTCAAAGGCAATTATTGGAGTCTCTTCCTGCTAAACTAGCTCAAATGGATTTGCGATGTTATCCACCCATTCGTCATAGTGCGGAATTTGTGAATGCGAGTGCGGTGGGATTACCGTTACAAATCTATCGTCCCCTTCATCCCGCGATTGAAGATTTTCAGGCGATCGCTGTCGAAATACAAAAATTAGTCACCCCTTCGTCGGAGGACTTAGTTTAAAGTTTAAAATTATGGTCAAACATCAGCCCGTTAATCTAGATAATTTATTTTCAAGTGCCGAACAAGTTTATCAGTTAACCCAAGCAGAATCGGAAATTGAGCGTTTGCAAGCGGAGGTTAGCCAATTACGAGCAACTCAATCCCAAGAAATCGAGCCAAGTTTGGTTGAACTGCGGGATCAACTGATGAATCGAGGACTACCCAGGTTAATTCCCTTGACTCGCATTGAACCGAATCCTGACCAACCTCGTCGGACGTTTCTAGTTGATAGTATCCAAGCGATCGCCAATTCCCTGCAACAAGAAGGACAATTGCAACCTGTTATTTTGATCGAAGAGGGAGACAAATTCCTGATTTTTGATGGGGAAAGACGGTGGCGGGGCGCGAAACAGTTGGGTTGGGAAAACCTACAGGCGATTTTGATCCCCAGACCCCAAGCTCTCCATCGTCAGGCATTAATTACGTCTTTGCACCGCGAAGATCTCAATCCCCTGGATAAGGCCGAAGCTATTTTGTTAGAAGTGGTAACCCTAACCCGCATTACTCCCGAAAATTTGCCGCGATCGCTATCGGCAGTGATTCGTCGTTTGACCAAGCAAAAAAAATTGACTTTTCTTTCAGAGTTGCTCAGCTTAACCTCTACCGATCAACAAATGGGATTAAACTCCCTGAATCTGAACCCTTCGGAACAATCGATTTTGGTGGCTTTGTTGGCTCTGCAACTCAATCCAGCTTCAATTGACGCTAATATTTTTCCGATGTTGAGCTTGGAACCAGATCTGAAAATTGCCATGCGCGAGGGGGGTTTAGGCGGTTCCCATGCCCTTTTGTTGCAACGACTCGGCCCCAATAATTTGCAGAGTACCCCCGAAAAAGCGACATTGATTCGTCAACAGGCAACGGCTCAAGTTCTCTCTCAAAAATTATCTGTTTCCCAAACTCGTCAATTAGTTCAGGATTTTCGGCGACGTTATAGTTCCACAATGGAAAATCCCACTACGGCTGTTCGAGCGGTGTCGAGTGTCAGTCAGGCGATCGCAGAATTATCTCCAGAACAGTTAACTTTGGTAGAAACCGAAAGTCTGGAACGATTAGCCCAGTTGTTGGCGACTAAACTTGAGGATGTTTCCCAGGTGTTGCAGTCCCGACAATAAAATAAAGATAAACAAAAAATAAGTTTTTAGGTAATTTTGTCTCAGATAAGTTATTGTGACAGAGATCTCGCGCTAGTTCCCTCAGTGACGCATAAATTTTATTTATAGGCTATAGTCCAGAAATCAATCTTTTTCCATAATCCCAATGAATAGGGATATGATGGTGAAAACAACTGGTTTTACCCTAATAGCTATATTTTTCTGCTGAATCCTCATAATTTTATAAATCCTTTTCAATATGTTGCAATTCTGCACTCCACCATCGAATTTTATGAATTATGGAAAACCGTTCGCTGACTTGTCCTGTCTCAGCAACTACCTATTTGTGTCGGTATAGCTCTCAACATCCTTCTTCAAGTCTGATTACCCAGAATAATTGCTCTGATTTCTGGCAACTATGGTTATCGCATAAAAACTATCTCTATCGCTGTTGTTTGCGTTGGATGGGCTACAATACGACGGATGCGGAGGATGCTCTGACCTTGGCCATGTGGAAAGCTTATGGAAAATTACCCCAGTATGCCGATCAAATTCGACAAGTGAGGAGTTGGTTAACGAAGCTTTGTTATCGTGTTTGTTTGGATTTACAACGTTCTGTACGGCCTAGCTTAAACCTAGAGGATTTAGAAAATGAGATTCCCATGCTTGATCGCCCTTCTCCCTATCAGTACGCGATCGCCTTAGAAACCGAAGAAACAGTTAATCAAGCCATGAAAAAATTACCCTTTCTGCTCCGTCAAGCCTTTATTTTACGGTGTATTGAAGAATTGTCCTATCCAGAGATTGCTCAACGTTTAGAAATTACTGAGGCCAATGCCCGTAAACGGGTTGAACAGGCGAGGGCAAAACTGAAAAAATCCTTAAAGTCCCAGCTTGATGAAGAAATGTAACAACTTTTCACAGATGATTAGGTTGATCCGTCTTACCTTTAGAGGGCAGTACAAAGTTTTTGTTGGTGATGTTCCCAAAATTCCTTCAATCTTGTGTAAAAGCTCTAAAAAATTCCCTAATGAGACAATTTTTTATGGTTAGCACTTCCTCAACCCCTGTAACAACTCCTGATGCGAGTCCCTCTTCTTCGGCGGGTTTTTTACAGGATCACCTGGGCAACAATTCTGCCATGCGCTTAATGAGCTTAATTGCTTTAGTTGCGGCTATTTGTTTTGGTTCTTATACCTTGGCTAATAGTAAAGAAGTTGGCTCGGTGGGGACGAATATCACCTTTGCTTTTTTAGCGGCTTCCTTCGGCGGAAAAGCGGCCCAAAAGTTTGCCGAAAATCAACCCTAATTTCATGGGATTTTAACAATTTCGGCGATCACAAATCTACTTCTAATAATTCTACTCAAAGAAAAAATTCACAAATTGCTTCCTCGAAACGTCTTATTAGTAGAAGGTCAAAAAAGCCTTCAAATATTCACCCATCAATTGTAAACAAGAACAAATTTCACTATGACTTCTATTTCTAAGCTACCCGCACCTTCAAGCCCATCACCATCTCTATCAAGTGGGGAGATTCGTCTCTAAATAAGTAGGCTTAATTAATTATCAGATGTGGAAAAGGATTCTAGCCTGTGGACGCGCATCCTACCCGCCCCATGTTTGATATTTAATTCCAACTACCTACTTAGTCTATTGGTAATAAATTTAAACTCAAAAAGGAAATGATTGCAATGAGCAAACAAACATTAGGATTTATAATGACCTGGACAAACAACACCCAAAATGAAGTAACGATTACGGGAATAGGTGGTAGTGGAAATCTAAACTGGAACGATACAAATGGTTCAGGTGCAGCTACGCTTAATCAAGAGTACACCTTACAACCAGGGCAGTCATTAACCATTACATCAAACGTCGAAGATTGTAATGATGGTGGATACCAGTATGTTGCCCTGATTGCCAATAATGAGCTTTTCGCTCAAACTCTCTTACAATCTGAGCCTAATAAAACCGGTGTTATGTCGACAATAATGACCGTTAGTACCAATGAACAGCCAGGAGATTACAGCAATGTGAACGTTCAGATTAATATGAATGATTCGTCCTACTCCTATCCCTGGGGTTCGGCTTTGTGTTATTTAAATACGATTGCTACAGAGGACGTAGATTTGTCTTGTGTAGGCGGCTTTGCTTCTGGTAATAATGCGGATGCAAATATGACCTTAAATGGCTATGTCGTGATTAATGGATTAACACCCGAAGAGGTTGAGGTTACGAGTTTAGTCGCCAATTATCCTTCCTGAGATAAGTTTTGTTGGACTTATTAGGGAGAGTAAGCTAAATTTTGAGGGGGAATTTCTTCATCAGAATTGTTTCTGACCACCAAATATTATCGCCCTTATTAGAATTGTGTTCGTACTGAGTTTGCAAACCGTCAATCATTTATCAAAAACGTCTTGGTCTAGCAACGAACAGCTAGTTAAGCAGAAATATTTACAATGGCGATCTCCCTCTCAAATCTAACCCTAATAATTCTGTTCAAAAAAAAATTCACAAAATGCTTCCTTGAAACGTCTTATTAGTAGAGAGTCAAAAAAAACGGACTCGTCAAACAATCATTTCTAAATAAAAAGACAACTTCAACTATGGGTACTTCCATTTCGTTTCCCTATAATCAAACCGTTCAGGCTTTCACGCCAACTTCGGGAACCTATGCAGGACAAACTTTTATCATTTGTGCCACTTCTAATGGTATTGGGGCAGGTCAAATCCAACCTTCTTCATCAAGCTCAAATGGAACGAGCTACCAAGGTTCTTTTCCCTACAACATTAGTGCAGGAGGCAATTCGACATCAACAGTGGCGTTTATTCTCAATGAACAAAATGGCGGTGTTAATCAAAATCCTCCTTACTATTTTGTGACGGGTTCAACAGGAGAAAATTTATGGCTTTACTCCTTTACCCCTGCTTCTAGTGCTAGTAGCTTTGCTGCGGGCAACATTTCTGATTCAACAAAAGTGGATAGTTTTGATACGACTGTGGCTAGTGTTCTTTATTACCCTCCTCTGAATCTACTCTTTGTTGGTGGTAATAATGGCAATCTTTATACCTACAGTGTCACTTGGAATGCTCAGGGAGTACCTTCTTTTTCTTACGAAGGAGCTAACAAAAATTACACCTCCACAACTGGTTGTGCTGTATCTCTAACATTGGCTTACTTGACCTCTAATAGCCCTAGTCTAATTGTGACGGGATTAACTCAAGGCGACCAGAATGGTTCTTTCTATTTTCCAATTTCTTCAGACAACAACGGCATACTACCCAATGCCACTGGAGTAATTTGGGGTACTAATAATAGTGCTGCCACAGTTGTTGATTATCAAAATCAACTGGTTTACACAGCAACTCAAACGGCACTGCTTTCTCATCCCATTAATAATCTACAGTCAACTGCTACAACCGTCTGGAATGCTAGCGGTGAGAGTACACCACAACTCATTTTATCTCTGGTAGGCTCTAGCAACCCCAATAATGCAGATCCGAGCGGGCAATTTTCCAAAGGTGCTTTGTTTATTGGAACTGTTCCAGCTTCGTCAACAGCAACTAATACGACCGAGGGAAGTATTTACACTTATGATCCCGTTTTAAATAAAGTAAATGTTTTTCAGAGTAACATTGTCCAAGGCTCTCCCTACTCTCTCTGTGCAGATAATAACCTGCATCTGTTAGTAAATGCTGGATCAACGGGACTGTATTATTACTCCGTTGCCTATAACGAGGATGTTCCAGAGACTGCGGCGTTAATTCCAAACATAGCTAGCACATCTTCTAGTCATAGCATTTGGGGCAAACTTGTTAGCCTTTCAGAGCTTACCTTTGGATTGCTAACAGACGATCCTGCCGCTATTGGCTTTGGTCTAGCTGGAGTTGTAGCTGATTCAGCTAGTTAAGCAGAAATATTTACAATGGCGATCGCTGTTTTTGTTGGAATCCGAACGAAGGGCGATCGCACTCCCAAAAACTCAAACTATTAAATCTGCTCAAACTAAAATTCACATTCAGAGAATACAATTCATGTGTACATCACTTTCCCTTACCGATGCTTCAGCCAACACCTATGTAGGACGAACAATGGAATTTGCTGGAGCAATGCCTTGGCAAGTAAGTTATTATCCCAAAGGCTTAAAATTTACCTCACAAATTACCTCTAGTCAAAATGGAATTTCCTACGAAAATAGTCAAGCATTTATTGGCATTACTTTATCGACTAGTGCTTCTACAGATTCCTATCAAGACTTACAAGTTGTTCATGGTTTAAATGAGGCTGGCTTAAATTTTGGAGCTAATGCTTTTACTCTTACCGAAGGCCCCACCATAGAGGAAAATAAAATACCTTCTTCTTTAGCTTTTATTGATATCGGCACTTGGGCATTAGGACAATTTACAACTGTTGCCGAGCTTAAAACTGCCTTAAGCCAGCAATTAATTTATTGCACTCCTCTCGCGGCTTTAACATCTAATACGACTCCTCTTCACTGTGCTTTTTATGATGCTACTGGTGCAAGTATTGTGGTCGAATATTTTCAAGGAAAACAATGTATTTATGATAACCCAGTGGGAGTAATGACTAATGCTCCTGAATTTTCTTGGCATCTTACAAACGTGAACAACTACACCAATTTATCCAATATTGATTGCAATCAAGCAACGTTTAATTCCCTTCAGATCAATCAACCCGATAGCGGCATTGCTACAAGTGTAATTCCTGGTTCTAATACCAGCGTAGGTCGTTTTATTAAGGCTCTCTATTATTCACAATTTGCGCTAAAAGCAAAAACTTCTGATGAAGCAGTTTGTATGCTTGCTCATGTGATGAACAATTTTGATCGTCCTTTAGACATCACAATCGATCCCCCAAATCCAAGCAATCCATCGCCAGAAGGCAAGGGAGATTCCGAATTCACTGTTTGGACTGCGCTGAGTGACTTATCTCGTCGTAAGTTTTTTGTTCGCTCTTACTTAGAGTTAAATTATCAGCAGTTTGATCTGGGTGAACTCTCGACTTTGAAAACCTTTAAAACAATTCCTTATATGTCGAAATATCAGGGATTAGGGATTACTAATTCTCAGGCTTTGATTAAGGCTTGAGAATAAGATGATCACGCTCTCAAATCCAACACCAATAATTCTAATGTTCCGCGCATTTTCTCAGAGTTAATGATGATCAAACGTCAATTCTTACGATTAGGAATTTTAGCCCTATTGTCTATTTTCCTCTTTACAGGTATCACCTATCCAGCGATCGCCCAAGATGCTCCAGATTCAAGCCAACAAACTGGAAATCTCTCTCAACATGACCGACCCATTCCCTTCAGCACGATTGGCTATGCTCGTCCCACTGGAGAGGTAGAAAGCGCGATCGTTGGGAAAAGTTACAACCAGAAGATTTACGTTGGTTCCAGTCCAAGCGAAAAATATAACATCACTTTAGCTTCTGGTTGGAGTTTGCCTTTAGGACTGCAACTACAAGATGTCAATGGGACTCCTGCTCCTAATGGTATTCAA
>JANNLO010000056.1:0-13277 GCA_031396835.1 Snowella sp. SOY_38_metabat_116 | reverse complement strand
TTAAAAGAAGAGCATCTTAAAGATTTTATAAAAAGTTCTAATTTGAGAAATATCTTAATTCATGAGTATGATTTTGATGAACCGACGTTATTGATAACAGCCTACATAGGTTATCGGCTGAGCCAAAAGGCAAGGATAAGGGCTAGGCATCTCGAAGTGTGACCTAGAGCATTCCCAAAGAAACCCGTCGGATAGCAGGACTCTAACCTCATCGCAAAGCAGAAATTAGGAACGGGATAACTTCTCAGTAATCTCTCAGGAGGTCGAAAACCTGAGTAGGCAGTCAAGCCGCATGATGCCGAGAAGCGAGATTGATTCAGAAGCCAATGCCTTTAGGAAAGCTAAAGGATATGCTGACGGAATCACGGTGATTTGGAGATAGAAAATCAAGTAAAGGTATAAATGTCATGAACACGGCTCTTAAACCGATGTATGAATGGGAAACGATAAATTGGGCAAAAGTCCAAAGAAACGTTTTCAAGCTTCAAAAGAGAATCTATCAAGCCTCTGAACGTGGTGATGTTAAGGCAGTCCGTAAGTTACAAAGGCTGTTGACCAATTCGTGGTATGCCAAAGTTTTGGCTGTCAGAAAAGTTACCCAAGATAACAAAGGGAAAAATACACCTGGCATTGATGGGGTGAAACGCCTTCGTAATCACCAGAAAATCAAACTAGCCAAAGTGTTGCACTTTAATGACAAATCCCAACCCACAAAAAGGGTATGGATTCCAAAACCTGGTAAAGAGGAAAAAAGACCTCTTGGAATACCTACGATGACAGACAGAGCAAAACAAGCCCTAATGAAACTGGCTTTGGAACCCGAATGGGAGGCAAAATTCGAGCCTAACTCATACGGATTCAGACCAGGGCGGTCAGCACACGACGCAATAGCGGCAATTTTCAATGGAATAAATCAAAAACCAAAATATGTTCTTGACGCTGATATTGAAAAGTGCTTTGACCAAATTAATCACTCAAAATTACTCGAAAAGTTGAACACCTCACCCACCTTTAGACGGCAAATCAAAGCTTGGCTAAAGTCAGGGGTTATGGAAGGCGAAAAACTATTTCCAACAGACGAAGGAACCCCGCAAGGTGGAGTCATATCGCCTCTATTTGCAAATATAGCCTTACACGGGATGGAAAATGCCCTAGAAGGTAAATTCAACCGAAAAGTTGGCAAAACCAGTCAAAAGCGTGACGTAAGCTTTGTCAGATATGCCGATGATTTTGTAATCATGGATGAAGATTTAGAAGTAATCCTCAAAGCAAAAACATTAATTGAAGAATGGTTAAAAGAAATAGGACTAACCCTCAAAGAAAGCAAAACCAGAATCACTCATACCTTTAAAAATCACGAAGGAAAAATGGGATTCGACTTTCTAGGTTTCAATATCCGACAATACCCATGTAGTGACAAACAAAGTGGGTCAATCGGCGGAACTGAAAACAAAAGAGGGCATAAAACGCTCATAAAACCCAGTAAGGAAGCCATTCAAAGACAACTGGCTAAAATTGATGACCTATTGAAAAGGAATCGTACCTCAAGCCAAGAGCAAGTTATTAATGCCCTAAATCCAGTAATACGGGGTTGGGCAGCATATTACTCGACGGTGGCAAGCGCAGAAACCTTTAGCAAAATAGACAGCATAATTTTTTCCAGGTTGCGAGGATGGGCTAACAGAAGAAGAGGACGAGGACAGAACAATACTGAAGTCGTTTCAGCTTACTGGGGGGTCAACAGAGGATTAGGCTGGAAGTTTATTACCCAAGATAATAAGTATGTACTGGAAAAACACCAGAACATGAAAATTCGCCGCCACATCAAAGTAAAGGACACAAAAAGTCCTTTTAACGGAGATTTGGTGTATTGGGGAAAAAGGCTAAATCAGCATCCAATGCTAAGAAATATGGCATCTAAACTTCTTAAAAAACAAGAAGGAAAATGTAACCACTGTAATTTGAGATTCATTAGTAATAGCTTGCTTGAAATCCATCACATTGACAGAAATCGAGCAAATAACAAAATTAATAATCTTGAGTTATTACACACGCATTGCCACGACACCAGACACGCAAAGAAAGAGGTACTCTAACCAGCCAAGTCACTGAGGAGCCGTGTGAAGTGAAAGTTTCATGCACGGTTCTGAACGAGAGGTAAGAATGGTGATATTCTTATCGACTCTAATATTCGGGAAGTATTAAATGTAACTTCAGCCTTGCGGTTAATCGCATGAAACGAGATGAAACGGATTGGTTTGAACTTGGTGCGAGCCGTTAGTCTGAAACCGTTACCCACCAAGGGTTTCGGAGGAAAGACTGCAAGGCAGAAGGTCACTGACCCTAAAGCCTTGACAACTAAATATCCATGTTGGTGAACCTCCCTAAAGCGGCAAGTCCAACCCTCCAGAATGCAGGAGTGAAAGCATTTTCCCCGTTATTCGGAACTAAGCATCCCAAATGACGCAAGCAGGGAATAAACAGAGGTAACTCGAAACCTAATCGGGAATCCCTTCTAGCAAGAGGCTACGAGTAGCGAAAGCGAAGATACATAACCGTCGTTAACCAGAACCAGCGAAACAGGTTGATACGCTGGAGCCAAAAGGCAAGAGGTCAAGGATTATCCATCTAGCTAGGATAATTTGCATTTCTAACGACCTCGGCGGATAGTATCACTCTAAATCCTCAAAACAATGGATATTTGGAACGGATTAGCCACTGACATCTCTTGATAAAAGTCGAATTATCAAGTAGGACGCTTAAAACCGCATGATGTCAGTGGTCAGGATTGGGACTGAAGCAAACGCCTAGCTGTAATGGCTTAGGATACGCCCATAGTCCCACGATGACTTGGAGATAAATTCAACAGTAGCAATCAAAATGTCTAATACGAGTTCAAAGACTACGGCGGAATGGAACACTCTCAACTGGCGAAAGTTGGAGAGAGCAGTGTTTAAGTTGCAAAAACGGATTTATCGAGCCTCGCAACGTGGTGATATAAAAGCAGTTCGTAAACTTCAGAAGACTCTAATACGCTCATGGTCAGCGTTATGTATAGCTGTCCGCAAGGTCACACAGGATAATAAAGGCAAGAATACAGCAGGTGTTGACAAGGTTAAATCTTTAACCCCAGAACAACGGCTCAATCTGACCCAAAAACTCAAAATTGACCACAAAGCAAGCTCCCTCAGAAGAGTTTGGATACCGAAATCAGGAAGCTCCGAAAAACGACCACTGGGAATCCCCACAATCAGGGACAGAGCCAAACAAGCCCTTGCAAAAATGGCTCTAGAATCAGAATGGGAAGCTAAATTCGAGACGAATTCATACGGATTCAGACCTGGACGCTCAGCACACGACGCAATAGAACATATTTTCATCGGCTTAGGCGGATGTCACAAATATGTCTTAGATGCCGACATTGCAAAATGTTTCGACAAAATCAATCATTCCGAGTTGTTAAGAAAACTTAACACCTTCCCTACAATGAGACGACAAGTAAAAGCATGGCTGAAAGCTGGAATCCTAGATGGAAACGAATTTTTCCAAACTGAGGAAGGAACCCCACAAGGAGGCGTAATATCGCCCCTTCTCGCAAATATCGCTCTTCACGGCATGATAAATGACATAACAAGTCAATACAAAGCCAATAAGAATGTAAACGGCAAATCAATCAAATGGAAGCCAATTATAATCCGATATGCAGATGACTTTGTGGTACTACACCCCGACGTAGAAGTAATCCATGAAATAAAAGAGAAAATCTCCGAATGGCTAAAACCACTAGGATTGACTCTAAAGGATGAAAAAACGAGAATCTGTCATTCTACTGAAAAATATCAAGATACTGAATCTGGATTTGACTTTTTAGGGTTCAATATCAAGAAATTCAAAGATAACAGAGCAAAAATGGGATTCAAAACTATAACCCAGCCCAGCCAAAAGAGCATACGAAATCACGTCCAAAATCTCAGAGAAATCATAAAATCACACAAAGATTCTAAGACCGTTGACCTAATCAAGGTCTTAAATCCAGTGATTAAAGAATGGGCTAACTACTATCGGACAGTTTGCAGCGCACAAACCTTTAAGCAAATTCACCACGACCTTTACATGATGCTGAAACATTGGGGTCGCAGAAGGATACAAAGCTACAGCCGAACCTACCAACTCTATTGGAAGGAAATCGAAGGCAAGATGACCTTTTCCAGTGATGCATCCAAAGGAGGAAAACCCATGATGCTAAGAACCCACAATGAAGTCAAAATCGTAAGACACATAAAAGTGAAGGGAGAAAACAGCCCCTACGATGGAAACCTCTCATACTGGGGGAAAAGACTAAGTAAAACACCTGGTCTATCCACCAGAGTACAAAAACTTCTGAAAATACAACAAGGAAAATGCAATCTATGTGGATTGCACTTCCAACCAGGTGACAAGTGGGAAGTTGACCATTTCATCCCCAAAATCGATGGGGGTAAAGATACCTACAACAACCTGCAACTACTTCATCTGCACTGTCACCACATTAAAACTGGAAAAGAAAACCAGGCAAGGTACGCAAAAACCCAATGTAGCCAAGTCATTGAGGAGCCGTGTGAGGTGAAAGTCTCATGCACGGTTCTGGAGCAGAGTTGAACATGGTGACATTTTCATCGACTGTAACAGCTTTGGGGTAAAACTGCTGAAATTGCGGCAAGTTACGTTAAAAAAGGTGGTCAAGTTGGTATAACTGGCTCGATCAAATTTGATACTTGGACTGATAAAAATACTGGCTCAGAGCGTTCTAAACCTGTCATTCGAGTAGAAAGATTAGATTTGCTTGGTTCTAAGCGAGATAACGAAGCATCAATGGGTTATTCAGGAGGTGAATTTTAAGTCTTTAGAAATTAGATAAATCTTCAAAAATCAATAAAATCTAAGAGTTTCATGAAATATGCCCTCGTGCATGAATGGCTAACCCCGAAAGCAACGGGTGGCTCTGAATTAGTGGTCGAACAAATATTAAAAAATATTGAAGCAGATGTCTATGCTTTGATCGATTTTGAATCAACTAATCCCGATAGTTATCTATTTGGACGTAATATTGGAACGACTTTTTTACAAAATTTTCCTCTAGCTAAAAATGGGGTACAAAAATATCTTCCCTTGCTACCTTTAGCCATTGAACAGTTAGATTTAAATGCGTATGATGTCATTCTTTCTTCTTCCCATGCCGTTGCTAAAGGTGTTTTAACCAATCCCCATCAACTCCATCTTTGTTATTGCCATACTCCCATGCGCTATGCCTGGGATTTAACTTTTGATTATCTAAATAACAGTCGTTTAGGCAAAGGATTACCTGGCATTTTAACCCGTTATTTGCTTCACCAAATTCGTCAATGGGATGTTATTTCAGCTAATCGAGTAGATTATTTTATTGCAAATTCTCGTCATACAGCCCGTCGTATTTGGCGGTGTTATCGTCGAGAAGCAAAAGTTATCTATCCACCTGTTAATATTGATCGCTTTTTATATCAAGAAAAAAAAGAAGATTTTTATCTAACAGTTTCTCGTTTGGTTGGTTATAAACAAATTCAATTAATCATTAAAGCTTTTAATGAATTAGGATTACCTTTAATTGTGATTGGTGATGGCCCTGATTTGCCAATGTTGCGTCAATTAGCTAAACCAAATATTCAATTATTAGGAAGTCAACCAGACGCGATCGTTGAACAATATATGTCCCAAGCAAAAGCTTTTATTTATGCCGCCTGTGAAGATTTTGGCATCGCCTTAGTAGAAGCTCAAGCCTGTGGAACGCCAGTTATTGCCTACGGAAAAGGAGGAGCCTTAGAAACAGTTTTAGATATTCGTCAATACCCTGAAAAAGGGACTGGATTATTCTTTGAGAAACAAGATTCCCAATCTCTAGAAGAAGCCATTGAAACTTTTTCCGAATTTAAGCATCAATTAAGTCCAGAGAGTTGTCGTACCCAAGCGGCAAAATTCTCCCAAAAAATCTTTGAAACGTCTTATTTAACGTTCTTAGAAGAGTGTCGTCTGAAGTTTTTTTCTTAAGTTCGACAACAAATTTTTAGATTTTATTGCTGGTATTTGTCTAATTAGACTGGTCTGGCTTTATCATTGGGACAGTGTGGTGTGATGTGATGTGAAGGAGTACGATGACTGCCAATAGCCAATTTATCCCTGTCAAGGCTATACAAGCTTTGATGAGACGTGGTTCCCCCCCTAGGTTCTCGCCAAGACGATATCAGCGTTCCTGGGTAAATTCCTTAGATGGAATTATTCTTAAACGAGCTTTTGATATTGTTTTTTCTCTGTTTGTACTGATTGTTTTTTCTCCCTTATATCTAATTTTGGCCGTGTTGATTGCTGTTAGTTCTTCAGGCCCAGTTTTTTATATTCAGCAACGAGTTGGTAAAAATCACAAACATTTTGACTGCATTAAATTCCGAACAATGGTCACAAATGCAGACGAAATTCTAGAGTCTCTTATTGCTGATTGTCCCCAAACTAGAGCGGAATTTGAAAATAATTTCAAGCTACGAAATGACCCACGAATTACCTGGATTGGGAAGTTTCTTCGCCTAACTAGCTTGGATGAGTTTCCTCAATTCTGGAATGTTTTCATTGGCGACATGAGCGTGGTTGGCCCCAGACCTCTAGTTCCCGAAGAACTTCATAAGTATGGCAATCGTATTGATAAAATTTTGACTATTCGACCAGGTTTAACGGGTCTCTGGCAGGTTTCTGGACGAAATGACATTCCCTATCCTCAGCGTGTTCAGATTGATGTTTATTATGTCAATTATCGTAACTGGCTGATGGATCTTTGGGTGATTTTAAAAACTCTCGGTGTTGTTATTTTTCCTAATAATAATGGGGCTTATTAAATCTGTATTCACTCATTGAGACTCAATTGTTAACTTTTAAAAACTTTTGATAATTAAACACTCAAGTTTATTTATAAATTTTTAAATGCTTAACAAGTGCTTGAATTTGTAATGCGAATAGTGTTTGTGAACCTCTTGTTTATTTTTCAAAGCATGGGGTTTTTTCATCGCCAATCAAGAAAGAGTTGAAAATAATTTGTTAAAAAATCCTGACTGAGAAAACCAAGTCAAGTTAGCATTAGCAGGAAAATTTACAGCTAAAATATTGTTACTTGACTAAATTCGTTAGTCTGGTATCTTTAAAAATTGAGAATTAATTTATCGAGATAGTAAAGGAAATTTAATCAATGTCCCAATCAAAATGTGCTTTAATCACGGGTATTACTGGCCAAGATGGCTCTTATTTAAGCGAATTTTTATTGCAAAAAGGATATATTGTTCACGGAATTATTCGTCGAACTTCAACTTTTAACACTGATCGGATTGATCATCTTTACACTGATTCCCATGATCCTAATGCGAAATTGTTATTACACTATGGCGATCTGACGGATGGCACGACTCTTCGACGTATTTTAGAGCAGGTTAAACCGACTGAAATTTACAATTTAGGTGCGCAATCCCATGTGCGGGTAAGTTTTGATTCTCCTGAATATACAGTGGATTCTGTCGGAATGGGAACATTAAGGTTATTAGAAGCGATTCGAGATTATCAACAACGAACAGGAATTGAGGTTCGTTTTTATCAGGCGGGTTCTTCGGAAATGTTTGGTAAAGTTCAGGAAATTCCCCAAAAGGAAACCACTCCCTTTTATCCTCGCAGTCCCTATGCCTGTGCTAAGCTTTATGCCCATTGGCAAACCGTCAATTATCGAGAATCTTACGACTTATTTGCTTGTAATGGCATTTTGTTTAATCATGAGTCTCCTCGGCGGGGCGAAACTTTTGTTACCCGAAAAATTACTAGGGCGATCGCGCGCATTGTTGCAGGAACTCAAAAGAAATTATTTTTGGGAAATTTAGACTCCAAACGGGATTGGGGCTATGCCAAGGATTATGTGCAAGCGATGTGGTTGATGTTGCAACAAGATTTGCCCGATGATTACGTCATTGCCACAGGAGAAACCTATGCTATCAAAGAGTTTCTGCAAATCGCTTTTAACTATGTCAATCTTAATTGGGAAGATTTTGTTGCCTTTGATGAACGTTATTTACGTCCTGCTGAAGTCGAGTTACTGATTGGAGATCCAACTAAAGCCATGAAAACTTTGGGTTGGCAGCATTCTGTTACCTTTGAAGAATTAGTTCGTTTGATGGTAGAAGCTGATTTAGCTGTGTTAGGGCTATCTTCTCCCAATAGGACTGAGCGAGAAGAATTTTTATTGTCTCAAGATAATGCTTTTGTTCGTCAAACCATGGGCATAATCGCGGATTAATATATAGTCATGAAAGCTAGTGGCTGATCAATAAAAAATAGTCCAAGTTCGGTGGTTTGAGTGTCTTATTTTCTAATAATTGAGAACAATTCAAAAATTAAAAACAGGCAAGATACCTATTCCACAGATAAGATAATTTATTTTTGTAAACCCATTTACCCACAAATTACCCATAAAGGATTTTGATTATGTTGGAACTCAAGAACAAAAGAATTCTCGTTACTGGTGGGGCTGGTTTTTTAGGTAAACAAGTTGTTAACCAGTTGATTCAAGCAGGGGCAACTCCAGAAAAAATAACTATTCCGCGATCGCGAGATTGTGATTTACGCCGTTTGGAAAGTTGTCAACAAGCTGTTAGTGGACAAGATGTAGTAGTTCATTTAGCGGCTCATGTGGGAGGTATTGGTTTAAATCGGGAAAAACCTGCCGAACTTTTTTATGATAATTTGATGATGGGAACCCAATTAATTCATGCGGCCCATGAAGCAGAAGTAGAAAAGTTTGTCTGTGTGGGAACGATCTGTGCCTATCCCAAATTTACACCTGTTCCTTTTAAAGAAGAAGATTTGTGGAATGGTTATCCCGAAGAAACTAATGCGCCTTATGGTATTGCTAAAAAAGCCTTGTTAGTGCAATTGGAATCCTATCGTTTGCAATATGGTTTTAATGGGATTTATTTATTACCAGTGAATCTTTATGGGCCAGGAGACAACTTTGATCCGCGCAGTTCTCATGTTATTCCCGCTCTAATTCAAAAAGTTCATGAAGCCCAAAAACAAGGAGATAAAACGCTTCCTGTTTGGGGAGATGGCAGTCCCACTCGTGAATTTTTGTATTCTACAGATGCGGCTCTCGGTATTGTTATGGGAACTCAATTTTATGACAAAGCTGACCCGATTAATTTGGGAACTAATTTTGAAATTTCTATTAAAGATTTAGTAGAACTCATCTGTGAATTGATGGATTTTTCAGGAGAAATTATCTGGCAAACTGAGCAACCGAATGGTCAACCTCGTCGTTGTTTGGATACTACAAAAGCGAAAGAACTCTTTGGTTTTACTGCCCAAGTAGATTTGAGACAAGGTTTAAAAAATACAATTGAATGGTATCGACAAAACGCTGCTTAATCTGTGTAATTTATCCAATAAATCTAATAAAAATTTTGCCTTCTTCTTAATTTGTTATCTAACTAAAATCAGTTATTCTAATTAACAATCGGAGGCATTTTTTATTTTTTATCTTAGGCGATCGCGGTCTTTAATTGTTAACAAATTGAGTTAAAAGTTAGCAGATTATTGCTTTTCTCCACGCGGAATAAATCGTATTTCAATACGTCTTCTTGTCTCATCAGCTTTACGATTAATAGGAGCTAAATTTCCAGAATCAAGATACAATTGACCTGCTGAATAAGCACGGAATTTAATATTTTTAAAACGCTTTGTTTTTTGGATTTCTTGAATAACGGCTAAAGCTCTCATTAAGCCTAAATCTGCATTAGATCCTGGAC
This sequence comes from Snowella sp. SOY_38_metabat_116, assembly GCA_031396835.1. Lineage (GTDB taxonomy): Bacteria > Cyanobacteriota > Cyanobacteriia > Cyanobacteriales > Microcystaceae > Snowella. The sequence continues at coordinate 3,438 of JANNLO010000056.1, read as the reverse complement.
TTAAAACATTTATAATATTTTTACCATTAGCAACTGATTCAATCTGTTGATCGAGATTACTAATTTCGTTATTAGCTTGTCCGTCGGTATGTCCAATAACTTGAATAAAATCTATTTCACCTGCTTTTTCTTTGATAGTTTTTTCGATTTTTGCAATAATATCTGTACGAATATAATGTTTTAATTGAGGATTTAATTCTGCACTCCCAGATTGGAATTTAAAGTTTCCTGATTTTTCATCAATAGTGATTGGAGTTGCACTTTTTAATTTACGATTTAGTTCTTCTGATTGGAGTAAAGCCAGCAATAAAAACAAGCTAAGGATCATGAAAGCATTAGACATCAAATCAGTAAATGCAGGGTAAATATTTAATATTTCTGATTCTTTATTAGAGCGATTTCTTCGGTACATAATTTCACAGTTAAACGCCTTTTAATTTATCAATTAATTCTGAAATATTAGATTTTGAACTATTGGATTGCTGATTGATTGCGTTTATTAATTCTGAAATATTAGATTTTGAACTATTTGATTGCTGATTTATGTTGTCTATTAACTTAGAAACTTTAGAGTTAATTTCTTCCATGTTGACCAGAGAATTATTAATAGTTTGATATAATTTTACAATTTCTTGCCGATTCTTCATACTTTCTTTAACAACTAATTCACCGATAGCAATAGAGTTAGATCCCAATTTTTCAGAAATACTGCTTACTAGACGATCTCCTAATTTCATTACTTCGAGATCAATATTTAAATTTTCTTGATAGTTTTTTAAAGAATTTACCAAAGTTAACAAAGTTATATTAATAGTTTGCATTTCTTTTTCTTCGGTATTTAATTGCTCTCGATTCAGTTGGATAAATTGAGTTGAATCTTGATGAAGAATAGTCATTTCGTTAGTTAAATTGGAAAGAACTGTAAATTGAGAATTAGAACTATTTTCAATCTTTTCAATTAAAGATGATAAGGCAGCATGAATAATTTGTATTTGTTTTTCTTCGATAGTTAATTGCTCTCGATTTAGTTGGATAAATTGAGTTGAATCTTGATGAAGAATACTCATTTCGTTAGTTAAATTGGAAAGAACTGTAAATTGAGAATTAGAACTATTTTCAATCTTTTCAATATTATGAACTAATTTTCCTAAGTCTATTTTTACACTATTAAGATGTTGAGAATACTCTTGAATATTCTGAGATACTGTTTGTAAGCTAGTTGAATTATTTCCTATTTGCTTGTTGAGATTATTGACAAGTTTTTCAATCCCTAAATTTAATTGATTTTGATTATTTTTGGTGACTCCTACTAACTTGAATAATTCTATTTGAATTTTATTTAGTTTCTCTTCTTCTTTAATCAGTCTTTGTTCGTTAATATTAATAATTTCTACTGATTGTTGATTTAGTTTCTTAATATCTTCTCCTAAGCTACTAATTTGATCAATTGAAGTGTGGAAATTATGAATAATTTCTTGCATTGTCTGTGTTGACTGATTTAATGTATAGGCAGATTCAGAAAATCTATCTAAATGTTGAGAAGCACTCAATAATTTTTCTGGAAATTCACTTTTTTCAATAGTTTTAGAAGCTTTAATAAAGTTTTTAGAACTCACATCAAATATTTTAGAAGACTCTTCTAGTCGCGTTCCAATAGTTATAATTGTTCCTATCGATGCAGTATTGCTATTAATTAACGTCTCGATATTATCGGTAAATTTTTGGACAGATTTATTGAATGTATCTTGCGTTGTATCAAATCGATTAACCCAATTATGGAGTTGATTTTGAGTATTTTCAATTGCACCCGAAGCTTTAACAATGTTATCAGAGGCTTCTTTGAAAATAGTTACTCCTGTTTCTAATTTACCAAAAGATTCTTGAATAGAAGTAGCACTTTGTTTTATGACATCAGCTTCGCTTTTAAAAGAAGTGACAGCATCATTAAAAGTTTTTGCGCTATTAGATAAAGTTTGGGAAAAAGGATCTAGAGTTTTTTCTAATACTCTATTTAATAATTGTTCAAAATTATCTTGAAAAATATTATTTTGATTCTCAGTTGGTGGATAAAGAACACTATTAAGAACTTTTTTGATTTTAAATTCAAGATCAATTTCTGGAACAGAATAATCATTATCTAAATAATCTTCTAATAAACTAAATAAATTATTTTTTGCAAGTTCGGTATTCCAAATAAAATTAATAATAGTTAAAATTGCACTAAAAAGAATAGCAAATAAACTACTTGCAAAAGCAATGCTCATGCTTTGTAATGGAGCTTTTAAATTGCCAACGACAAAGCTAGAATTTGTTCCATTCTGATTAATAATTCCGCTAATATCGCCTAAGTTAAGTGTGATTCCTAAAAACGTTCCTAATAAACCAAAAGTAATTAAAAGATTAGGTAATAATTTACAAAAATAATCCCATTTGTCATAGGATAAACCAAATATCTTTTGTTCGTTATAAAATGTTTCTAATAAAGCCAATGTATTAGTAAGTTTTATTCCTACACTGGCTTCTTTAAAAGCTTTTTGAATTATGATGAGCTTAGATTTATCCTTACTATCAATAATGTTAGCAATTCCTAGAATTTCTTTATGGAGAAAAATCCTTACAAAAACGGCGATCGCACTAGGTAAAATAATAAAAAGTAGGATAAAAATCAAAAGATATTGAGGAATAAGTCCTAGCAATCCAAACATAATAATGCCTTAAAGTTAGTAAAAATAATCAGTTAATTGCTTTGATTATATCGTAATTTTTCTAGGTTTTTGTATTATTTAATATATTTTATATTATTTTTAAAAAACCAAATAAATTGAGCTTATAGCATTTTATAAATAGTATTATTTTCATCGGATTTGTTAACGATTTTTATAAATTCTTCTTCTTGTAAAATTAGCAGGCGATCGCGGAGAAGTTGTTTATCACATTGGAGTTTTGATAGGAAATCTATAAAATTAGCATTTTCATTTTTCCTAAGGTAATTTAAGATGCCAAGTTCAATTTCTCTAGCTTGTTCTGAAGTGTTGGATAAATTAGACTTTTGACTAACATTTGGAGTGTTGTAATCACTTAGACTACTAGCAAATAATGGTTTTGGAATATCATTCTGATTAATATTGTTACAATTTTGTAGGCTAATATGTTTTGAATTTTTGCGTAATCTTGGTTTTGATTTATTTTGTAAAGATAAAATTATTTCATGCAATAAAGACATTAAAAATACGGCGATGATACAACTTAAAATAAGAAAATAAGGCGAATAGTTTCTACTTTCTCGTGTTTCTATCGGTTGATTAATTGATGTTGGCTTAGATATTGGAGTAGGATTATTTTTCTGTTTTGTGGCAATAATAGACGGTTGGATAGTTGGTTTCTCTGCGATAAAAAAGCCTGCCCAAGCTGTTTCATTATTTAGAGAAGACTCGACCT
>JANNLO010000282.1:0-7778 GCA_031396835.1 Snowella sp. SOY_38_metabat_116 | reverse complement strand
TTCTCCCCTTCCTCAACTATTTAACAGTTACGGCCCAACAGAAGCAACTGTTGGGACGACTCTCTACGAATTTACTTCCCCAACTATAACCAATGTTCCAATTGGGCAACCTATTAGTAATACTCAGGCTTATATCCTTGATGTTTGCTTACAACTTGTACCTATTGGTGTCGCTGGAGAATTACATATTGGAGGAACAGGGTTAGCAAGAGGTTATCTCAATCGTCCAGAGTTAACCCAAGAGAAATTTATTTCTAACCCTTTTGATAATGAGGGTTTGATCCCCCCAAACCCCCTTAATAAGGGAAGCAATGAGCCGTCAAAATTGTATAAAACGGGGGATTTATGTCGGTATTTAATCGATGGTAATATTGAGTATTTAGGACGGATTGATAATCAAGTAAAAATTCGAGGTTTTCGCATTGAATTAGGAGAAATTGAAACCGTTCTCAGTCAGCACAGCGCAGTCAAAACAGCTATTGTTATTGCCAGGGAAGATGAGACAGAGCAAAAACGTTTAGTTGCCTACGTTGTCCCCAAAGCAGAGGGGATTTCTGCCCAACAAGAACAAAGTTTGCTTGCTGTTAATGAATTGCGGCAATTTCTGAAAGCTCAGTTACCAGAGTATATGGTTCCTAGTGCCTTTGTCATTTTGGAATCCCTACCCTTAACATCTAATGGTAAGGTTGATCGCCGTGCCTTACCTGCTCCAGACTTCCAAAGTGAAGAACAATACGTTGCGCCGCGTAACCCCATTGAGGAGATTTTGGTCGCTATTTGGGTAAAAGTTCTAAAAGTTGAACAGGTGGGTATTCACGATAACTTCTTTGAGTTGGGCGGACATTCATTATTAGCAACTCAACTGATTTCGCTCATCCGTAAGGCTTTCAAGGTAGAAATACCCCTACGGGAGTTGTTTGTTGCCCCGACCGTCGCCGCATTAGCCCAGATAATAAAACGAGTTTCTGAACAGGAACAACGAACGGAACTCCCTATTTTACCCAGGGGCAAAGACGCAGAATTACCTTTATCTTTTGCCCAGACTCGTCTTTGGTTTTTAGATCAATTTGAGTCCAATAGTTCTTTTTACAATATTCCCCTAGCGTTGCGTTTAGAGGGAAATCTTAATCAAGACGTTTTGATCCAGAGTTTGGAGGAAATTTGCGATCGCCATGAAGCCTTAAGGACTAACTTCATTACCGTTGATGGTGTCGCTACTCAAGTTGTACAAACGCAAACCCCCTGGACAGTGACCGTCGTTGATTTACAACACTTATCTAGCAGTGAACAGGAAATTACCTCTCAGGAGTTAACCCAAAATCAGGCCATTCAACCCTTTGACTTAGCCCGTGACCCGTTAATCAGAGCCAACTTAGTCATCTTATCTGAGACAGAACATATTTTATTAGTCTGTATGCACCATATTGTCAGTGATGGCTGGTCAATGGGGGTCTTTCTTCAGGAATTAACCGACCTCTATAACGCATACATTCAAAATCAGCCCTCATCTTTAAAGCCGTTACCGATTCAGTACGGTGATTACACTCTTTGGCAAAAACAGTGGTTACAGGGAGATATTCTGCAACGTCAACTAGATTACTGGCAAAAACAGTTAGCAGATGCTCCCGCCTTATTATCCCTGCCCACAGACCGACCTCGACCTGCTGTACAGAGTTTTGCTGGTGCCCATCTTCCCTTTACCCTTTCCTGGGAATTAAGCCAAAAACTCACCCAACTGACTCAAGAACAGGGTGTCACCTTATTTATGACCCTGTTAACCGCTTTTGATGTCTTACTTTATCGTTATACGGAACAGGAAGACATATTAATTGGAACGCCTATTGCTAACCGTAATCGCAGTGAATTAGAAGGATTAATCGGCTTTTTTGTTAATACTTTAGTTTTACGAACTGATTTGTCAGGCAATCCTAGTTTTAATGAGTTATTAATTCGCGTTCGAGAAATGGCAATGGATGCTTATACTCATCAAGATTTGCCTTTTGAGATGTTAGTAGAAGTCTTACAACCAGAACGAGATTTAAGCCATGCTCCCCTCTTTCAAGTGGACTTTTTACTGCAAAATGAACCCCTATCTCAGTTAGAATTAATAGGATTAACTAACCGTCCCTTGTTAACAGAAAATGCAACGGCTAAGTTTGATTTAACCTTGGGAATGGAAAATACCGATACAGGATTAAGGGGAGTATGGGAATATAATACAGACCTGTTTGAGCGTAGCACCATTGAAAGATTAGCGGGGAATTTTGTGACATTGCTAGAATCAATTGTTGCTAACCCTCAACAGCAAATTTCCCAACTGCCCTTGTTAACAGAGGTAGAGTCACAACAATTATTAAAAGATTGGAATGGGACGGAAAAAGATTATCCTTTCCATCAATGTGTTCATCATTTATTTGAAGAACAAGCAGAACGAACACCGAATGCAGTAGCAGTGGTATTTGAAGGTCTGGAATTAACCTATCAACAGTTAAATATTCAAGCCAATCAATTAGCCCATTACTTACAATCTCTGGGAGTGGGAGCAGAGATTTTGGTCGGCGTTTATTTGGAGCGATCGCTGTTAGTAATTGTCGGATTATTAGCCGTTCTCAAAGCGGGGGGAGCCTATGTCCCTTTAGACCCCGATTATCCCCAGCAAAGATTATCCTACATGGCCGAAGATGCCAAAATTTCCCTACTGCTAACCCAACAAAGTTTGCTCAGTTCTTTACCCGTAGAAGATGGGTCGGTAATTGTATTAGATCAATCTGCCGAGAGCTTGACAGTTCAAAGCCTGGAAAATCCCGTCAGTGAAGTAGTACCAGAAAATTTACTCTGTGTGTTATACACTTCTGGTTCAACGGGTAAACCAAAAGGAGTGATGTTAACCCACGAAGCCTTAGTTAACCATAGTTGGGGTATCAGTGAAATATTTGGTTTAACGGAAAGCGATCGCGTGTTACAGTTTGCGTCCTTTGGTTTTGATGTCGCGGCTGAAGAAATTTTCCCCACCTGGTTAAAAGGCGGCACGGTAGTCTTAAGACCCTGGCAAATGTTCCCAACGTTGACAGATTTTGCCGATTTTATTGAACAAGAAAGCCTAACTCTCTTAAATATTACTCCCGCCTATTGGCATGAATGGGCGATCGCCGTTTCACAATCTTCTGCCACCGTGCCATCAAGTCTGCGGGTCGTAGCAGTGGGAGGAGATGCAGTTTTACCCGAAACCGTCAATATTTGGCGTGAATGGGTCGGAAAACGGGTTGAATGTATTAACGTCTATGGCCCCACAGAAGCGTCTGTAACCGCGATTGTCCATGATTTGCTAGATTCTCAGTCAGAAAAAATGAATTCGGTTCTGATTGGTCGTCCCATTGCCAACACAAAGGCTTATATATTGGATCAAAATCTGCAACCTGCACCCATTGGAGTTAAGGGAGAGCTGCATCTCTGCGGTGTTCGTTTAGCGCGGGGTTATCTGAATCGTCCAGAATTGACGGCGGGCAAGTTTATTGACAATCCCTTTGCTGATACACCTTTCAATCGTTTGTATAAGACGGGAGATTTAGCCCGTTATCTGCCGAATGGTAGCATTGAATGTTTTGGACGGATTGACAATCAGGTTAAAATTCGCGGTTTCCGTATCGAATTAGGAGAAATTGAGGCGATACTCAATCAACATCTTGATGTGCAGACATCCTGTGTGATTATTCGTGAAGACCTTCCAGGGCAAAAGTATTTAGTTGCTTATGTGGTGTCTCATTATGAACGGATACCGATGATTAGTGAACTACGTCAGTTCCTGGCTGGTAATTTACCTCTTTACATGGTTCCTCAAGCTTTCGTTTTTCTGGAATCTTTACCCCTGACCACTAATCGTAAGGTCGATCGCCGCGCCTTACCCGCACCGAATTTAGAAGGCGATCGCCGAGATCAATATGTCGCACCCCGCAATGCGATCGAGGAGATGTTGGTGCAAATTTGGACAGAGGTACTAAAAGTAGGGCAAGTGGGAATTTATGATAACTTCTTTGAAATTGGAGGACATTCCCTACTGGCAACTCAATTGGTGTCCCGTATTCGTAGTTTATTTAAAATAGAACTCCCTTTGCGGAGCTTATTTGCGGCGGCGACGGTGGCGGAATTAGCCCATCTCATTGGACAATTACAGCAACAAAACCTAACCCTAACTGTCCCCCCCATTTTACCTAGAACGAAGGATGAAGAATTGCCCCTATCCTTTGCTCAACAGCGTTTGTGGTTTTTAGACCAGTTACAACCCAATAGTGCCTTATACAATATACCGATGGTATTGCGTTTACAAGGAAACCTTAACCAAGGGGCCTTAGAACGAAGCTTATGGTCAATTTGCGATCGCCATGAGGTATTACGGACTAATTTTGTCACAATTAATGGACAACCGACTCAGGTTATTCAAACTAGCAATCAGCCGTCAGCCGTCAGCAGTATTTTCTATTCCTTATCAGTAGTTGAGTTGCAACATTTAAGCGTAAATGAGCAAGCAGAAAGAACACAACAATTACGGCAAACACAAGCCACTCAACCCTTTGATTTAGCCCAGGAATCCTTAATCCGAGCAACTTTAGTGGCGCTATCTGAGACGGAACACCTCCTGTTAGTGTGTATGCACCACATTATCAGTGATGGTTGGTCAATAGAGGTCTTTATTCACGAACTGACCACCCTATACAATGCCTATGCTCAAAATCAGCCCGCAAATTTAGCTCCCTTACCGATTCAGTATGCAGATTTTGCGATTTGGGAAAGACAATGGTTACAAGGGGATGTACTGCAAAGTCAATTAAATTACTGGCAAAATCAACTAGCCGAGGCCCCCGCTTTATTATCTCTTCCCACAGACCACACCCGACCTGCTGTGCAGAGTTTTGTCGGAGCCTATCAAGAATTTTCCCTGTCCCCCGCCCTCAGCCAAGCCTTGACTGAATTGAGCCGCAAACAAGAGGTGACATTGTTTATGACTCTGTTAGCCGCCTTTGATGCTTTGCTTTATCGTTATACAGGTTCTAGTGATATTTCAGTGGGAACTCCCATTGCTAACCGTAATCGCGGTGAAATTGAGGGTTTAATCGGCTTTTTTGTCAATACTTTAGTCCTGCGGACGGATTTAGCAGATAATCCGAGTTTTAGTCAGTTATTAACCCGTGTTCGGGAAGTGGCAATGGATGCCTACGCTCATCAAGATTTGCCTTTTGAAATGTTAGTAGAAGCGTTGCAACCCGAACGGGATTTAAGCCATACTCCCCTCTTTCAAGTCGCTTTTGTCCTACAAAATACACCCAAGTCTGAGATAGAAATGACAGGGTTAAAGGTGACAGATTTGCCCTTAGAAAATACAACCGCTAAGTTTGATTTAACCTTAGCAATGGTTCACACTGATAACGCATTAAAGGGTGTCTGGGAATATAATACTGATTTGTTTGATAGCGACACTATTGAGCGATTAGCAGGGCATTTTGTCAACTTATTGGCGGGCATTGTGGCCAATCCTCAAGCTCAGATTTCCCAATTACCCTTATTGACAGAAATTGAACAACAGCAATTATTAATTGAGTGGAATAATACTCAAGTTGATTATCCTCAAATTAAATGTATTCACACCTTATTTGAGGAACAGGCAGAACGTACCCCTGATGCGATCGCGGTGGTGTTTGAAAATCAACAATTAACCTATGCTGAGTTAAATGGTCGTGCTAATCAATTAGCCCATTATTTGCAGAAATTAGGCGTAAAAGCTGATACTTTAGTCGGAATTTGTGTTGAGCGTTCTTTAGAGATGATGATGGGATTATTAGGTATTCTCAAGGCAGGCGGGGCTTATGTACCGCTTGATCCTGAGTATCCCCAAGAACGGCTACAATTTGCGATCGCCGATGCTCAACTGTCATTCTTGCTAACAAAGAGAGCGATTATTAATAAATTACCTGAAAATCAGGCCCAGCTAATCTTGTTAGAGCAAGCTGAAATTAACCAAAATAGCCAAGATAACCTAACGGGAGTGGTAACAGCCAATAATTTAGCTAATCTCATTTATACCTCTGGTTCAACAGGAAAACCTAAAGGGGTGATGGTGGAACATGGGGGATTATTTAACCTGGCGCAAGCGCAAATTAAAACGTTTGACTTACATTCCGACTCTCGCATTCTCGCCTTTGCCTCCCTTAATTTTGATGCTTCTATCTGGGAAATTTTGATGGCAATGGGAGCAGGCGCAACCCTTTATTTAGGAACAAAAGACGCTTTAATGCCTGGATTGCCACTAATAGAGGCTCTTAAAGAGTATGAGATTACTCATATTACTCTACCGCCATCAGCCTTAGCAGTTTTGCCCTTTGAAGAACTGCCAAAGTTAGGAACAATCATTGTCGGAGGAGAAGCTTGTTCAGAAGAATTGATCAAACAATGGGCTACGGGTCGAAATTTCTTTAATGCTTATGGGCCGACAGAAACCAGCGTTTGTGCCACAGTAGAAAAATGGACAGATGAGACGGAGAAAATAACCATTGGTCGTCCCATTGCTAACACACAAGTTTATATCTTAGACCCTCATTTACAACCTGTCCCGATTGGTGTCCCAGGAGAATTACACATTGGTGGTATGGGATTAGCACGAGGCTATTTGAACCGCCCAGAATTGACCGCCGAGAAGTTTATCTCTAACCCGTTTGTCTCCCTTGATAAGGGGGGGGAGCAGCCATCAAAACTCTATAAAACGGGAGATTTAGCCCGTTATTTACCTAATGGTAAGATTGAATACTTAGGACGAATTGATAATCAAGTTAAGATTCGAGGATTCCGTATTGAATTAGGAGAAATCGAAGCCCTACTCAACCAAAATGAGTCGTTACAAGGAGCCTGCGTTATTGCTCGTGAAGATAACCCAGGAGATAAACGCCTAGTTGCTTACGTTGTACCCCAACCCGAAATAACCCTGACAATTGACGAAATACGGCAATTTTTGAAAGCTAAGTTACCTGATTACATGGTTCCTAATGCTTTCGTTATCTTAGAAGCCTTACCCCTTACTCCCAATGGAAAAATAGACCGCCGCGCCTTACCTGCACCCGATTTACAGGGCAAAGGTGAATATATCGCCCCCCGTAACCCTATTGAGGAAAAACTAGCGCAGATTTGGGCTGAGGTACTGAAATTAGAACGAATCAGTATTGAGGATAATTTCTTTGAATTAGGGGGACATTCCCTCTTAGCGACCCAGGTTATCTCTCGCTGTCAGGAAGCTTTTGAAATTGCTTTACTCCTACGTTATCTGTTTGAATCCCCAACTATTGCCCAGTTAAGTGCGGTGATTTTAAAAGAATTGCTTTCGCTGACCGTCATTCCATCAGCTACCACAGCCGAGAGAAGAGATTCAATACTACCTAAAGCGGCTAAGGCTAAGGCAGGATTTATTAACTCACGCAGCAGACGGGGATCGTTCCAATGGGGAATACCGTGCGGTAAAGGTAAAGCACGAGGGATTTCGCCAATTGTCGGTAAATCAAGCTGAAAATAAGAAGCGATCGCCGTAGCTAAAATCAATCCTACTAAAGAGCCTGGGACTACAGTTGTAATTTTTGGCAATAAAATCTTAGTGAAAATCACTACCGAAGCGATCGCGATCGCCGCCCAATTGAATGCACCAATATGGGTTAAGGTATCCCATAAAGCGGGGAGAAAATGCTCGCTTCGTCCTAACTCCAAGCCGAGAAAATTGTTCAGTTGTCCGCAAAAAATAATTA
>JANNLO010000276.1:0-2150 GCA_031396835.1 Snowella sp. SOY_38_metabat_116 | reverse complement strand
CAACTTGGCCCATCCAAAGACTAACCAATAAAATGGCGATCGCGACTGTCACTAAAATTAAAATCGTCCGAATTTTCATAAAGTCTCCTATGATCTCAAAGCGTTAAGATCTTTGCCCATTCTCAAGAGGCGATCGGCGGTGATGTGAACCCCAAATTCAGAGGCGAGTTGCGCTCCCAAAGTCCCATGCGCAAACATAATCGCGAAAATTCCTAATCCTGCTACTAGATAACCCCAATCTACTTGCCGGGCCATATCTTTACGCCAGAGAAACCGTTGAAATCCTCGCCAGACAGTCATTCCCACAATCAAGGCGAGAAGCAGGACACCACCCACGCCATGCCAGATCATTGTTTCCATTGCCTGCAAACCCCATGCACTTTTCACATTGCCATCGGGAGATGCTAACAAAATTTCATAAAACCCGAAGCCTACCGTAAAAAAAGTAATCACGGCAGAAGCGAGCATATTGTACCAACCCACATCAAAGAAGTTTGACCGCGTGGCAGGAATGGCCAGAAATTTGAACACAGGTTTTTCTAACGGAAAAAAGACTCCCACAATGTCAAAGGCGATCGCCACAATAAATAAACCCAGGGTCAAATGAACCAAGTTGGGATGAATTGGAACAATGTAGGGCAAGCCGTTCAAACCTAATTGACTATCTAGCTGATTAATTAAATCGTTATTCATATTAAATTGCCTTCTTTAAATGCTTCTACCACTGGAACCGTATGCAATCCATAGACCCAGACCAATAAATCACCCAGATAAACTTGAAAGAAAACCAGTCCCGTTAATAAGAGTCCGACACCAAGGAAGGAGAAAGGTAATTTTTTAGGATCGCGCAGACGGATAACATAACGCCAACCTGTAATTCCAGCCAAAATACCTGATAATGACCAACCCAGGAGGGAATGTAGGTTTAGGGTTGATTCTGCCGCAGCATAGGGATTAGCTAATCCTGCTTCAACTTGTCCAAAAATAATGGCGATAAAAATAGAAATAGTCGCAAAAAAGTAATTCCACCAACTCACTTCATATAAACGAGGATTGCGGGTGAAATAGCCGATCGCATCACATAAAACTGCAAATAAGATCATTGCGATCACAAAATGAACCACAATTGGGTGCATCGTGTCGGGATAGGGTAAATTATGGTCATTTAACGGCGGAAGATATTCCAGCATAATGATGTTCAACACTCAACAAAATAATGGTTTTACTGGTCAGACTGTGGGGTTAATTCAATTTGCTGAATGTCAATATTGACTTAAAAATGCCATTTAAACTGGGTTTATAGGTATTATTGAGTCAATACGCGAGTTAGATGTTTTATATATGATTTTAATTTGTAAAGCCCTAATTATTTTGGCTGTTACCTTTTGCATATTGTGTCATTCCTATCTAGAATAATCAACATCAAAAAATAAGAATAGTAAAATTTTCTTGGCGATCGCCTAAAAAAATTAGCTAAGTCACCATGACAAAGTTTGAGAATCCGACAATTTATTAATAGATGCTTAATGTACTACTAGGCTTATTCTTGAATCAATAATTTCAGGGAACCAAGATGTTATAATGGGCTAGGTTAAAATCTCTTAACATTTCTTAACCTTAATGATTATGTATTTCCTTCGATTTGGGCAAATCACCATTCTTTGAAACGTTTAAAGATTCTTGGTTTTTCCGTTGAGTTGGCTAAATTTTGACCTTATCCTCGCTTTAATTAGCCAGGAGAATTGCAAACAAACTGATTAACCATATTATGACTTCTTCCTTACAGCAACAGCGAGCCATTATTACAGGGGGCAGCAGTGGTATTGGCAAAGCGATCGCTTTAATTTTCGCTAAAGCTGGTTATAATCTGATTTTAGTGGGGCGTTCTCAAGAAAGACTCGCTAGTGTTGCAGATGCGGCTAAAGCTTTTGGAGTAGAGGTAAAAATTTATCCTTTTGATTTAAGCCAAGTTTCTCGGGTTCAATCTTATTTTCAGGCGATCGCCCAAGAGGTTGGCCCAATTGACTTACTGATCAATAATGCTGGCATTGGTTATACCAATTTATTGCGAGATACGTCTGTTGCGGATTGGCAAAAGGTTTTAGACCTCAATCTGACCAGTGTTTTTCAAGCTACGATGGGTGTTTTAC